>JAAWLS010000232.1 GCA_022798035.1 Lachnospiraceae bacterium
AAAAATGCTTGACTACTACAGGCTTGATTGTTATCTTAAAAGCGGTTGTTATTTTTTCGTCTGTTGAGTATGCTACAAAAAACAGGAGGAATTTTACGATGATGCGAAATCCAGAACAGACCATAGGAAAACTGATTGACAAACAGGGAGTTTCTTTTATTTCTTCCATTTCAGAAGAGGGATTTCCCAATATGAAAGCGATGCTGCCGCCGCGTAAGCGAGAAGGCATCAAGGAGTTTTGGTTTACCACCAATACCTCTTCTATGCGTGTGGCCCAGTATCGGAACAATCCCAATGCCAGTATTTATTTTTATGAGAAACGTTTCTTCCGGGGCGTTATGCTGGTGGGCACAATGGAGGTGCTGGAGGACGAGACCAGCAAACAGATGATATGGCAGGAAGGCGATACAAAGTACTTCCGGGCGGGGTGAGTGATTCTGATTATTGTGTTCTGAAATTTACAGCGCAGAGCGGACGTTATTATGCAAATTTTCACTCAGAATCTTTTGCGGTTGATTAGGGTTTGAGAGGCAGAATTTTTGCATTTTTGCAAAAAAGGAGAAAGATTATGTCGATAGAAAGAGTAAGAGAGTATTTCAGGGAAAAAGGAATAGAATACAGAATTCAGGAATTTGAGGTTTCCAGCGCAACAGTTGCTCTTGCGGCTCAGGCACTTCACTGTGAGGAGAGCAGGATTGCCAAAACGCTGTCATTTCATAAAGAAGACAGAGTGCTTTTGATTGTTGCGGCCGGTGATGTCAAAATTGATAACCCCAAATATAAGAAACAATTTGGAACAAAGGCTAAAATGCTGTCTGCCGGGGAAGCAGAAGAGCTGGTTGGCCATGGAGTAGGGGGTATCTGTCCTTTTGGAGTGAAAGAAGGCGTGGAAGTCTATCTGGATGTATCACTGCGGCGTTTTGACACGGTTTTCCCAGCTTGTGGAAGCTCCAACAGTGCAATTGAGCTTTCCATAGAAGAACTGGAGGAATATGCAGGTTGTATTGAGTGGGTGGATGTCTGCAAATTTATGGAAAAATCCTGAACTAGCAAATTGTTGAAGAAGTTGAGTGCAGTCCGGCGGAAATAGAAAGTACAAAAAGAATGTTTGCTATCGGATGAGAAATGCAACTTTTACTTGTGCTGGGAAATTAGGTTTGCTATACTGTATAGGAAAGCCCTGCAGATTTTCGGCAGGAATTATAGAGGAGGATTATCACATGAGCGAAGAAAACAACATGTTCGAAGGCAGCAGCCAGCAGTCAGGCTATTCTGCACAGCCGGATGGCAGTCAGCAGCCAGGTTATAATGAGCAGCCGTATAACAGCCAGCAGCCAGAATATAGTACACAGTCAGATAACAGCCAGCAGTCAGGTTATAATGAACAGCCTTATAATAATCAGCAGACGGAATATAACCCATATAGTAACCAACAGCCGAATTATAATGGACAGCAGGGGTATAATAATCAGCCCTATAATAACTATACTCAGCCCAGTTCAGGCTTTGGAATTGCTTCTATGGTGTGCGGTATTATTGCATTGATTACCTGCTGTCTGTGGTGTACTTGTATTCCTTTAGCAGTAGTGTCCATTGTTCTGGGTATTCTGCAGATTCAAAAAGGAACTGCAAAAGGAATGGCCATTGCGGGAATTGTGTGTTCTGCTATTGCGCTGATTCTGTTTATTGCTCTTACCGTATGGGGCAATTATCTGCAGAGTTCAGGAGCATATAATGAGATTCTGCGGGAACTGGAGAGAATACAGTATCAGTAATAGCGGAATACGGTATTCAAACCGGATTCATTCTTGACAAGAAGAATTTCAGGTTTTATAATAACTCTAGTTTTTTGAAAATATGAAAAGACAATGACGAAGACAGTAGGACAGCATTCCAACATTACAGCGAGCCGGGAGGGTGTGAGCCGGTATCAGTAGAAGCTGTCTGAACATCACTTCCAAGTTGCCCGCTGAACTTTCGGCCAGGTGTGCATATCAGCCTGCACATATGCCTGAAACAGTAGGCTGGGACGGAACATTCCCCCGTTATGGGAATCATGTATGCTGGCATTGCCAAAGTACAGTGTAACAGGTGGTAAACGATGGAAGTATGACCTCGTCCTTTTACAAAAGGGCGGGGTTTTTATAATCTTAGAAAACTTGTAGATTTCTAAGATTATAAAAGAAGATGCGCAGCTCGCGGAAAGGAAAAGACTGCTTCGCAGGCCGCTCGCGCGCAAAGAATGTACACTCGTGCAGGCGGAAAGGAAAATATTAGGAGGAGAACACTCATGTACAACAAAGTCGAAACAAATTTAAACTTTGTGGAGAGAGAAAAACAGACAGAACAATTCTGGAAAGACAATCAGATTTTTGAGAAGAGCATGGAGAACCGCAAAGAGGGAGAGACTTATACTTTTTATGACGGGCCGCCGACTGCAAACGGAAAGCCCCATATCGGACACGTGCTGACACGTGTCATCAAAGACATGATACCAAGATACCAGACCATGAAAGGAAAAATGGTTCCCCGCAAGGCAGGCTGGGATACCCACGGCCTTCCGGTAGAGCTGGAAGTGGAGAAACTGCTGGGCTTAGACGGAAAAGAGCAGATTGAGGAGTATGGTCTGGAACCCTTCATTGATAAATGTAAAGAAAGCGTTTGGAAATACAAGGGTATGTGGGAAGATTTCTCAGGTACCGTTGGATTTTGGGCGGATATGGACAATCCCTACGTCACCTATCACAATGATTTCATTGAATCTGAGTGGTGGGCCTTAAAGGAAATCTGGGATAAAAAACTACTGTACAAGGGCTTTAAAATTGTACCGTACTGCCCAAGATGCGGAACCCCCCTCTCTGCCCAGGAAGTAGCCCAGGGCTACAAGAGCGTAAAAGAGCGTTCCGCTATTGTGCGTTTTAAAGTAAAGGGAGAGGACGCTTATTTCCTAGCATGGACCACAACCCCCTGGACACTGCCTTCCAACCTGGCCCTCTGCGTCAACCCGGAAGAGACTTATTGCAAAGTAAAGGCAATTGACGGATTTACGTATTATCTGGCAGAAGCGCTGCTGGATAAGGTGATGGGCACGCTGCTGGACAAAGAACAGCAGGAAGCTGGGACAAAAGCTTATGAAGTACTGGAAACTTACAAGGGAACAGATTTGGAATACAGAGAGTATGAGCCTTTGTTTGCCTGCACTGGAGAAGCGGCGGCAAAACAGAACAAGAAAGCTCATTTTGTGACTTGTGACGATTACGTTACCATGACAGACGGTACGGGAATCGTGCACATTGCACCGGCGTTTGGTGAGGACGATTCCAAAGTAGGCAGAAAATACGATTTGCCTTTTGTGCAGTTTGTAAACGGCAAAGGAGAGCTGACGGAGGGAACTCCTTATGCAGGCGTGTTCTGCAAGAAGGCAGACCCTATGATTCTGCAGGATTTGGAAGATGAGAAACTCTTGTTTGACGCACCAAAATTTGAACATGACTATCCCCACTGCTGGCGATGCGATACGCCGTTAATTTACTATGCGAGAGAATCCTGGTTCATTAAAATGACAGAGGTGAAGGAGGATTTAATCCGCAACAACAACACCATCAACTGGATTCCGGAGAACATTGGAAAAGGACGGTTCGGAGACTGGCTGGAAAATGTGCAGGACTGGGGCATTTCAAGGAACCGCTACTGGGGCACGCCGCTGAATATCTGGGAATGCGAGTGCGGCCATATGCATTCCATCGGAAGCATTGCAGAGCTGAAAGAGATGTCTGACAACTGTCCGGAGGAAATTGAACTGCATCGTCCTTATATTGATGCAGTTACCATCAAATGTCCAAAGTGCGGAAAAGAAATGCATCGGGTGCCGGAGGTTATTGACTGCTGGTTTGATTCCGGCGCAATGCCCTTTGCACAGCATCATTATCCATTTGAGAATAAAGAAGTGTTTGAGCAGCAGTTCCCGGCAAA
>JAAWLS010000233.1 GCA_022798035.1 Lachnospiraceae bacterium
TTGGAACGGAAAGAAATAGCGGCTTGAAAATAATTTATAGGCTAAAATATTGATTTTTCAATGTGCGAATCCCATTTTTGATGTGGGAAGTTTGAGTTATTTGATTTATCAAAATTTGATTCCTATAAAGAAGATAACCGCGGGGAAGTTAAAAAGCAGAAGGTGGGCTATAGGATACCTATTCTGCTTTTGCCAATTGCTATGGCGGCGTCATTACCTTTGGGGTAAACGAGGATAAATCAGGCAATTAGCATACAACTGGGCTGAAAAATGCGGCAAAATTGAAGAAAGATTTCTGGGATACCATTAACAATCGTAAAAAGGTGAGCATCAACCTTTTGAAGGATGATGATGTGGAAACTTTCTCAGTGGCTGGTGCAGATGATGTGATTATGGTAATCTGGGTGCCAGGCGCAAAGCGGGAGCAAAAGCCGGTATATATTAATGATGATTTGTTCGGAGGGACGTTTCGCAGAAATTGGGTGGGGGATTACCACTGTACCAGATTGCAGGTAAAAACAATGTTTTGGGATCAGGCAGAAGAAACCATGGATATGGAAGTGCTTGAGAAGGCGGAAATTGAAGATTTGAATCAGGATTCCATTCGCGGTTATTAAAAAGCTTCAAGGATTTGCAATGTTACTGGGCGAATATCAGTTCCAACAGTCTGGTGGATAAACTGCTGAAAGAGGGAAATCGCTATATGAAACAAAATTTTGAGAGACTTCTTTCAGGGGAGTGTTTGAGTGTATCCATTGACGAGCAGTTTGTATATGGTCAGATGCGTGAAAATGAAACTGCGGTCTGGAGCCTCCTGCTTGCCAGCGGGTATCTGAGAGTGGTTGGCCGCCGGGAGCTTACAGATGAAGAATGGAAAATTTTGGCTCCCCGGTATGAGCTTGGGATTACAAATCTGGAAGTAGAGATTATGTTCCATCGGATGGTGGCCGGATGGTTTCAGAAGGCTCCGTATGACTATGAAGAATTTATTCGGGCTTTATGGGATGGAAATGTGAAAAATATGAATCTCTATATGAACCGGATCACTATGGAGACATTCAGTTATTTTGACACAGGAAGCAGTCCTTCCAGGGAAGAGCCAGAACGCTTCTATCACGGTTTTGTACTGGGGCTTCTGGTGACGCTTCGTAAAAAATATGTGCTTACTTCCAACAGGGAGAGCGGTTTTGGGCGTTATGACGTTATGCTGGAGCCGAGAGATTTGAAAGACGGCGCAATTATTCTGGAATTTAAAGTACAGGAAGCGGAGACGGAAAAAGAGCTTTTGGATACGGTAAACGCGGCTCTTGAACAGATAGAGAAAAAAAGATATGAGACTGCTCTTATTGCAAAGGGAGTCCCGAAAGAAAAAATTCGGAAATATGGGTTTGCTTTTCGGGGGAAGGAAGTGCTGATTGGATAGAGGGTTTTAATGGGTTCTTGCAGTTGGGTGAACAGAAAGAATGGATCGAAGAAAATACCTTTTGTGAACGGATGATTCCCAAGAAAGAAATTTTTATGTCTATGTTGGAGAAGGGGATTGAGCAGATTATGAAATTAGGGATTGCTTTTCATAAAAAGCGGGTAGATTTCTCCTATTCCTTTGACAAATGAGGGGTACTAAAAACTTTTCGTGTCCACTCCTATGGGTACATTATACTACACCTCCTAAATCCAGCATAAAAGCTGATGTAAATTGGGACGGCATCTTGCGGAAAGCAATTTTAAGACACGCTCTAGAATTAATTGATACTCGCAGGCACACTGATTTAGGAATCATTCATGCCCCTTTCATCCAGCACTGTTTTTGATAAAACGCAATGCCAAAGGAAGCCACCTGTTGATATCCGGATTTTTTGACTGCAGCGGCATATTGCTTTTGGGAAATTTGTTCCAGAGCGTTTTCACAGGCCTGGGCCAGCTTGTGTTCCGAATCTGTGATTTTCGTTTCAATTACAGCGGCGCGCCTGTTCTTTCGATCCTTTACTACGATATCTGATCTGCCCAGGCTGTTTTCATAGTTGGATTCCACCTGAAAGCCTTTTTGGGAAAGCAGTCCTGCAAGAAATGCGTGATAGAAGCTTTCCTTATAGCCGTGATAGCTGATGGTATCGAACAATGTATCATTGATAAAGTTTTTCAGCCGCTCTGTGTCGCCGTTCCACAGTGCGTCAAACAGTTCGGAACGGTCACTGGCTTCAGTCTTCGCGAGGAACCATTCATTGACGCTTTTTTTGAACAATTCCCGGATTTCAGCATTTGGTATGGTCAGCGCAAAGTTTCCGGCAGCAGGAATTTCCGGAATATTTTCGGGCTGCGTTTTCGTCAGATAGCCTGTAAAGTACAGCAGGGTCCAAAGATTTTTTTCCGGGGAATGCAGCACATCATAAGTCAGGTTTGGTTCAATAGGTTCTATGATATACCCTCCTGAAAGAAGAGCCTCGAACTTATCGTTGACATCGGCCTGGGTGGTGCTGATAAATTGGTAGATAATATCATTGCGGCTGGTGTGTTCCCAATAGCCGGCGGGCGGCGCGGATGGATCCAGAAGCAGATGATTTACATGGTTCATCACATCCCATGGACAGTAAACGTCATGCCTGCCAAAGCGATAGCCGTCATACCATTCCCTGATTTCATCTGCGTGCCCGGTAAGTTCCGTATCCTGTAAAATACGATCCACGTCTGTTTGTATGAATCCAAAGTATTCGTCCAGTCTGGTGTCTGAGATGGTATCGGAGACAAAATTATTTGTGCCGGTAAAAATGCTTTCTTTTATAATCTGTAAACATCCTGTTACAACTGCAAAGTTGAGGGCGGGATTATCTTTTAACACAGACAAAATACCCCGTAAAACGATTAACATTTCGTTGCAGTAGCCTTTTGCGCTTGCATTTGCCAATGGCACGTCATATTCATCCATCAGAAGAATAACCGGCTTGCCATAGTGGACGGATAACATGCGGGTCAAAAAGGAAAAAGCATTCTTGAATTCAGTTCTGGATGCGGTGTGCCGGATAAGTCGCAGGATGGTTTCCTTGTCAAGAGGATGAATTTTTCCGCGTTCTTTGTTTTCCGAAACGGATAGTCCCCGAAACAATGGGCGGCTGTCCTTTTGGATATCGAAAAATTCGGCCATCATGCTCATGCTCAGAGTTTTTCCAAAGCGTCGGGACGGGTGATCAGAGTGACTTTGGTGCCGGGGGTCCGCAGAAGAGCTTCAATCAGCCCGGTTTTGTCAATATAATAAAAATCTTTTTGTCTGATCTCTGCAAAATCAGAGGTTCCTATAGGAATATTGACATGTTTCATTCCATTTGCACCCCTTTCCAATGCTTTTCTACAGCTTACCATAAGCCCGCGGCATTCGCAAGCAAGTAAAATCGAAGAATCATGGTATAAAATTTTATTTTTCGTCTATACTACTTCTAAACGTAAATAGAAAGGGGCGTGCGGAATGGAAAATAAATATGATATGCCCATCGGTCTCAGTTTTCAGCTGGGGCTGAATGAAAAAGCATTGTCCGTCTATGCAAAGATGGATGATGAAGAGAAGAAACAAGTGGTGGAGGCCGCCAGAAATGTGACTTCCAAGGTAGAAATGCAGCAGCTTGTCTCTGAATTGGAGCATAATTTTGTGTAACAGAAAAGAAGTTTGTCTGGAACGAGCGGGCCAAACAGGCAGGACAAAACGGAAAAACCGGCGCAGCAGCTAAGGAGGCTTTGCCGGTTTTTATTGTGTATAGTTTGGGCGGTCATGATTGATAAATGAAAGGATTTGTGGTAATATTTCAGCGGAAGAAAAGAAATAGAAAGATAAGTGGAAGCGGAGAGATATAAGCGTAAAGGAATTGTAGGAAAATGGGATTTATACATGCGGCCCGCCAGCCGGAAAGCTGAGTATGATGGAGGTTACTATGAAAGCGAAAGCTTCCATAGTAAGATGGCCATGCGGCCCGCCAGCCGGAAAGC
>JAAWLS010000234.1 GCA_022798035.1 Lachnospiraceae bacterium
GGTAAGGTTGTGTTGTACTACCATTGCCATAATATTTTCCTCCTTGAATTTAATGCAGCTTCCTTGCCGCATGTGTTATTGTTTGCAATCATCTATTCTTGCAAAACGATTTTTAGTTTGACCTACATTATTTTTATCGGTTCTTTTCTTTTAGAATTTATACCTTTTTATATTTTTATTGTAATCTTTTATTTCATCTGCTGTGATATGGCATTTTAAATCTTTTGAGGCTAATCCCTAAAAAAAATCCCCAGTTCTCTTATTTTACCAGTGCCGAAAGTCTCATAATTTTCTCATATTTCGTAAAAGAAGAATACTTCAGTACAAAATGTTTTCATTCAAATTAATAACATTCTCCTCCAAGCACCTGCCTGGAGGAGATATATTACTTTTTCTTATCCATAAACTGCGCATCTACATAATTCAATTTTGCCATATTCGTGTAGTATTGCTTCGCCACTGTAGAAGTGTTCTTCATACTCCTTACTTTTTTTCTCTCCTGTGAAAAACGATGTTCTACCAACCTTCGATTGCGGATTTCCTCACTCTGAATCGTGACAGATTTCTCTGTAATGTCCGTGATAAGCTTCTTCATAAGCAGAATTTCTTCTTTGTGCTCCTGCTTCTCTTTCTCGATGACAACTTTCACTCTGTCATAAAGCTCTTCGAAACCTTCATCCAGAAAATTTATCTGGTCTATCAGCTCACCTTTTTCCTGAACGTTACATTCAAAAGCATCCGCATCAAGTTCTTCCTGTTCCAAAATCTGATGCTGCTCTTTGTTCTTTTTCATGATTTCATCCAGAACTTTTATTTTTTTCTGAAGGCTCTGAATCATCACATTTAGGTAATTATTTCCCATACTATTCCGCCTTTGCAGTTTTACCTTGCTCCATGATTTCTTTCCAGGTGTCACGCATAGTACGAAGATGAGCCAACACCTCTTCCAGAATTTCTTTATCTTTCTTTAAATTTGCTTCTACCAGACGTTCCATCAGATAATTATAGACATTCTCAAAGTCTTTAGCTACCTCATATTTACGGTCTAAAGTTGCCAAAAATTCTGAAATAATATTTTCTACTTTTGTGATATTGTTATGTGCTTTCTCCACATTATTCTCTTCAATTGCAACTATGGCAATATTACAGAATTTGATTGCCCCCTCATAGAGCATCAACGTCAGCTCTGCTGGAGAAGCTGTCATAATCTTATTCTTGGCATAAGCATTATAGCCCCTGTTTGCTATCACTTTGTGTCCTCCTTATCAGCCGCCAAACAATGAAGATAATGAATTTGTCTGAGACTGCAGTTTACCCAATGCAGTTTCCATTGCCGCAAATTTCTTATAATAAGCATCCTCCATTGCTTTTAACTTTTCTTCCCATTTCTTAATGGTCTTAGTATACTCATCATATTCACTCTGCATTTGTTTATCATTGTAAACTTTATAAATACTGCTAGATTTGGTAGCCTGCATTTTCTCATGGAGACCGTCATACACACTGGTTGCAAGCTGAGTAAAGAAGTCCACTACTGCCTCTGGGTCTTCCCCAATCATTTTACGCAATTTATCATCATTGCCAGCTGAAAAAGCATCATCCTGGTCATTGTCAATATGATATGCATAAGTTTCATTTTCTGCTGCATTAAAATATCCGGCTGTCTTAATGCCAAAAGAAGCAAGGCTATATTTTTTACCATTAACTTCAAATGACTGGGCCATATTCGATGACATGCTGCTCATAACAGAACGCAAGGTTTCGTCCCGCCTTAAGATGGAATCTTTAATCTTAGCTTCCCATTTTTCCACCTCTTTTTCTGACATGGAATCTTTCTCATCCTCTGTCAGAGGCTCATATCCCTTTGCCGTAGGTGAATTATAAGCCTTCTCCATAGAATTCATCAGTTCATTGTATTCTTTGAAGAAGTCTTTAACCATATCATAAATGCCATCTACATCTGTTGCAGTAGTGATTGTCATTGGGCCGTTTGTAACAGCTGTCGCGATAATGTTCAATCCGTTGATAGAATACTCGTTAGACTCTCCTTCAAACAGCGCACCATTTAGCATAATCTGACCATTAGAACCACTTTGTTTGACAGCAAGATTCATCTTGGATGTATCAAAAGTTCCAGATGCTTTAGCATCTTCTTTCGTTACCAGTCCCAAGCCCTCTGCTACTTTAAAGCTGTTCAGTCCGTCTCCATCTTTGCCAACAACAAGTTCTACTGGTTTTCCATCCGTACTGCTCAGTTTAAACGCACCTTTTGTATCATCATATTCCAGATTCATGCCTTTCGCGGCAAATTCCTCTTTCAAGCTTTTTAAGGTTGTACTGTCCGTAATTGTGATGTCCTGTTCAACCCCGTCTACTTTAAATTTCATGGTCCCAGTAGGAATATTATAGCTTTTCGCAAGCAAGGTATTTTCCTCTATAGACCCCTTAAATTTACTGCTTCCCTCAATAACTCCATTAGAAACGGTTGCATAATTTCCTCCAGCAGCTTCGTAATCCTCTGCTGTCGCTAAACCAAGTCCATTCAGTAAACCGAAAGCATCTCTGTCTCCCTCATTCACTATAAAGCTGAAATCATTCGCTGCACCTGTGGATTTAGAGCTTAAAATAAATCTCTGTTGATTTTCATCAAAATTTGCGCTGACTCCTTTGTCCTGTAACAATTTAGTAAAATCAGCTACTGTGGTGGTGCCTGCATTTATATACATAGTTGTTTGTTCGCCGCCTACATCGAGAGTCAAATATCCGCTCTTTGCACCTAATGCAGAAAGGCTTGTATTGGAGGTGACTTTCCCGCCATCTGCCTGCGAAACTTTCGTTCCTGTCAAATATCCTGCAGTTGCGAGCTTCTTTACTTCCAAAGTCTGCGTTCCATTCGTCACACTGGAAGAAGCAGTTACTTTCGCTTTGGTATCATCAGATACGGTTGTTGTTTTCTTATTAAAATTACCAACTCGACGCATGTTGGACAACGTTTTACTATAAAAATTGTAAATCTTGGTATTCATCTCTTTCCAAGCGTCCTGTTTCCAGGAAAGCTTGGTCTGTGCTTTTTTGTATTTATCCTGTTTCGTGCGGTACGCTGACACCAGTTCCTGCACGATGGAATCTGTGTCTAATCCTGAATTCAATCCAGATATTCTAATTGCCATTTTTATTCCTCCTATCCCCGTTCATCTATCATAATTCCAGCTAATTCCCATACTTTTGCAATCATATCCAAGGTCTCCTCCGGCGGAAACTCCCGGATAACTTCCTTGGTGCTCTTATCTACCACTTTAATCGTCATCCGATTCGTGGCATCATGAATTCCAAAGATAATCTCTGAGTTCTTAGCCTTCCGGTTTACCTCTTCCACAGCACGTTTCATGCCGTTTTTCTGCGCCATCTCCTTAGACTCCACAGCGTTCTGCTTATTCTCCTCTGTAACTGCCGGATTCTCTGACGATGCGGCGTCTGGTCTGGCCGAATCTGATATCACGGGTTTCTTCTTCACAATTCCCTGCTTCATCTGCGGCGCTGCTTCTGAAATCTGTATCGGTTCCTGCTTTATAGTTACTTCTTGTTTGACAGCCACCTCCGGCCCACTTCCCTGATAAGGCGCGGATGGTGTATTTACTTTTCGAACTTCCATTCTATCACCTCCGTGTGAAACTTGACCGCTATCTATTATCTCTCTTACTTATATCGGCCGCCTGGCGAAAAAAATTAAGAACCCTTATTCAAATTAACGGTTACTATTCTATAGAATATCCTGCAGGGAAGCCAAACTGTCTGCAGACAGGGCCGCTTCGTTTTCTTTTTGAATCTGAAGATATACTTCCTTTCGATATACAGGTACTTCTTTCGGCGCATTGATACCGATTTTTACCTGGTCTCCCCGCAGCTCCAAAATACTGATTTCTATATCATTATTTAAAATAATGGATTCTCCTTTTTTTCTGGT
>JAAWLS010000235.1 GCA_022798035.1 Lachnospiraceae bacterium
GATTGTCTTGGCAAAATTTCTTCTTCTGGAAAATTGCTGCTGAGTTTAATCAATGAAGTGCTGGATATGTCCAAAGTGGAAAATGGAAATATCTCTTTAAATGAGGAAGAGTTTAATCTTTCAGAAATCGTTCAGAACATATTGGAGATGGTGAAGCAGAATGTTGCGTCAAAATCTCAGGAAATGAAAGTAAATATTATATCATTGCAGCATGAAGAGGTAATCGGGGATACCCTGCGCCTGCAACAGGTGTTTATGAATCTAATTTCCAATGCGGTGAAATATACGCCGGATGGTGGAACAGTCACCTTACATATCTGCGAAAAACCTTCCAACGTAAATCGTATGGGATGTTATGAATTTGTGTTTGAGGACACTGGGATAGGAATGTCTCCTGAATTTATTCCCAAAATGTTCGACCCCTTTGAGCGCGCAGAAGACTCCAGAATCAGCAAAATACAGGGAACGGGATTGGGAATGGCCATCACGCAGAGTATTGTGCGCATGATGAACGGCACCATCCAGGTAGAGAGTGAGATAAACAAAGGGACCCGCATAACCGTCACAATTTTTTTGAAACTTCCGGAAGGAAAGCTGGAATCTATTCAAGAATTAGAAGATTTGTCTATTTTGGTTGTGGATGACGATGAAGATACTTGTGAACATACCTGTATTATGCTGCAGAATATCGGAATGCATGGAGAAGGCGTATATTCCGGCGCTGAAGCAGTGCGCAGAGTAGAAAAGGCTCACTTGCAGGAGAATGACTATTTTGCGGTTATTCTGGATTGGAAAATGCCTGAAATGGATGGAATTGAGACAACCCGTGCCATCCGTAGTCTGGTAGGTCCCGATGTTCCTGTTATTATTCTGTCCGCCTATGACTGGTCAGATATTGAGGCGGAAGCCAGGGAGGCAGGGGTAGATGGATTTATTGCAAAACCGCTGTTTCGCTCCAGATTAGTGTATACGCTCAAAAGATTCCTCCCAGGGGCAGAGGAGGAATCCAAACCAGAAAATCCTTCTTTTGGAGAAGAATACTTTGGAGAAAAACAAATTCTGCTGGTGGAAGACAATGAATTAAACAGGGAAATCGCAATGGAAATTATTGGCTCAACGGGAGTGGCAATTGAGACGGCAGAAGATGGAAAAGAAGCGGTGGACATGGTGCAGTCCCGTCCGGAAGGCTACTATGATTTAATTTTTATGGATATTCAAATGCCGGTAATGGATGGATATGAGGCCACCCGCGCCATTCGTAGTCTGGAAGAAAACAGGATTCAGAAAGTTCCCATAATTGCCATGACGGCAAATGCATTTATAGAAGATATCCAAAAATCGAAAGATTCTGGCATGGATGGGCACCTTGCTAAGCCTCTGGATATCAAGCAATTAATGGAGACATTAAAACAATGGCTCTTTTCGAAAGAAAACTAATTTTAGATTTGTCACAAAAAATGTTGTTTTTGGTAAAAAAATGTAGAGAAGAATAAATAATCAGAAAATTTTAGAAAATATGCGAAAAAATACTACTATTTTTTCGCATATTTTTAATGTATTTTTAAAAAAATGTGTTACAATAACTTATAGCGATGCTTAAAAAACTGGGGAGGTCCGTACATGGAAGATAATGCAGCCAGCGGATTACACGAACAGCAGTTGAGACGCAGACGAGTAAAGAGAATGAAATCGTCCATTATTGCTGGGATGGTAGTTTGGATTTTAATAACAAGTATAGGGATGGTCACTCTTTTGGTAAGGCTGGCTCATTTGGAGAACAGATTGGACAAGCTTGCAGAGTCTATTATTTCTGTGGAGCAGGTGGTAGAAAACCAAAAAGAAAAATCAGCAGGTTCCCCGGAAGAAAATGCGGAGTTTTCTGATGCGGTATCCGGAAACACTGCGGCAGATAAAGAAAATATTCTGGAAGAAGGAGAGAAACAAAAAGTATATCTCACCTTTGACGACGGACCAAGTGAGAACACAGAGAAAATTTTGGATATTTTAAAAGAAAAAAATGTCAAAGCAACTTTTTTTGTGATTGGCCAGGAAGACGACGCATCCAAAGCGCTGTATCAGCGAATCGTTGCAGAGGGACATACGCTTGGCATGCATTCTTTTTCACATAAATACAATGTGATTTACGAATCTTTAGAAGCATTCTCAGAAGATGTAGCCCATTTACAATCCTATTTAGCAGAAGTTACAGGAATAACTCCCAATATTATGCGTTTTCCGGGTGGAAGCAGCAATCAGGTAAGCAATACGGATATGTCAGAGTTTATACGTTTTTTGAATGAAAAAGGCATTACTTACTATGACTGGAACGTAGCCAGCGGAGATGCCACCAGCCAGGCTTATACGCCGGACGAGCTGGTGCAGAATGTTATGAATGATGTGGGAAGGTATAAAACTTCAATCGTGTTAATGCATGATGCGTCTACGAAATCATCTACTGTAGATGCGCTGGTTCCTATGATTGAACAATTACAGGCTTCGGGGGCAGAGCTGCTTCCGATTGATGAGAATACAGCACTGATTCAGCAGATACCAGCAGACAGTGTTGAATAAGAAAGTATGGTATTTTAAGATAGATGAAAGAAACAAAAAACAGACAATAATTTATGGAGGTACATATATGAGTTTTTTTAAGGATTTTAAAGATGACTTATCCCAGGCGGTAAACGAACTGCTTCCAGGAGAAGAAGAGTTAAAGACAGCAGTTCCCAAACAGCCGGAATTGGTTGTGAATACTTTGGAGCAGGAAGTGGATGTACAGTCTGAATTAAAAAAATTAGAGGGCCTTTTTGAAAAAGTAGATGAATCAGCGGGACAGAAACCTGCGGAGCCGGTAATTCCAGCAGTGGCAGAACCTGTTTCAAAACCGCAGGAAACCATACAGGAAGCAATTCATGAGAATCAAACAATAAAAGAAGAATCTGTAAAAAAAGAAACAACCCAGCATAAGGAGGAAACAATTGTGAATACGGAAGCTGCTATGAATGAAGAAAATGTTGCAAAAGAAGGAACCCCTGTAGTGACAGAGGAGGTTGTAAATACGGAGCAGGCAAGTTCTCTGCCAAACGAAGTGTCTGACGAGGTGACTGTAATCACAGAAGGAACCTCCCTGAAAGGTGATTTGGAATCTACAGGTTCCTTTGAACTCAGAGGAAAAATCAACGGAAATGTTCGCTGCAACGGAAAAGTTACTGTTACTGGAAGTATTATCGGCAATGCAGATGCATCTGAGTTCTTTGCAGATGCAGCAAAAATTGAAGGCGAAATTTCCACCAGCGGAACGGTTAAAATTGGCCTTGGCTCTGTCGTAGTGGGAAATATCACCGCAACCAGCGCTGTAATTGCAGGCGCAATCAAGGGCGACATTGATGTACAGGGACCTGTTGTGGTCGATACATCTGCTGTAGTTATGGGAAATATCAAATCACGTTCTGTACAGATTAACAATGGTGCGGTAATTGAAGGTTTCTGTTCTCAGTGTTACGCAGATGTGGATATGGATACTTTCTTTGAGAGCAAATAAGGAAGGCAGCAGATGAAAAGAATATTACTGAAATTAAGCGGAGAAGCGCTGGCAGGAGAAAAGCATACCGGATTTGACGAAGCCACAGTTACTGTAGTGGCCAGACAGGTCAAAGAGCTTGTGGACACAGGGTTAGAAGTAGGTATTGTAATTGGCGGCGGCAATTTCTGGCGGGGAAGAACCAGTGAGACGATTGACCGTACCAAGGCAGACCAGATTGGGATGCTGGCTACGGTGATGAACTGTATCTATGTATCTGAAATTTTCCGCTCTGTGGGAATGATGACACAGATATTGACGCCCTTTACCTGCGGAGCTTTTACGAAATTGTTTTCCAAAGACAGAGCTGATAAATATTTAAAAAAAGGTATGGTCTGCTTCTTTGCAGGAGGAACAGGGCACCCTTATTTTTCAACA
>JAAWLS010000236.1 GCA_022798035.1 Lachnospiraceae bacterium
GCAATGCTTGGTTCTGCCATCGCAACCAGTATTTCAGATATTCCTTTTGCAGGTCCCTGCGCAACCACTCAGATTGGTATGGTAAACGGAGAATTTGTGGTGAATCCTTCCCAGGAGCAGTGGAAAAATGGAGATTTGAACCTGACAGTGGCCTCCACCAGTGAAAAAGTAATTATGATTGAAGCCGGAGCTAACGAGATTCCGGAAGATAAAATGCTGGAAGCGATTTATAAGGCCCATGAAATCAATCAGACGATTATCGCTTTTATCAATGAGATTGTGTCTGAAGTGGGCAAGACCAAGCATGAATATACAAGTTGTGCAGTGCCGGAGGAACTTTTTGCGGCAATCAAGGAGTTAGTGCCTCCAGAGGCGATGGAAGAAGCAGTATTCACAGATGAGAAACAGGTGCGGGAAGAAAATATCCGGGATATCACGGAAAAATTGGAGGAAGCATTTGCAGAGAGAGAGGACTGGCTGGAGGTATTGGGAGAGGCAATTTACCAGTATCAGAAAAAGACAGTGCGCAAGATGATTCTGAAGGACCACAAGAGACCAGATGGACGTGCCATTGATGAGATTCGTCCTCTGGCTGCTGAGGTAGATTTGATTCCGCGCGTGCATGGCTCTGCAATGTTCACCCGCGGTCAGACACAGATTTGCGATGTTGTGACTCTTGCACCTTTGTCAGAAGTGCAGCGCATTGACGGTCTGGATGAAAATGAAGTAAATAAACGGTATATGCACCATTATAATTTTCCTTCCTACTCTGTGGGAGAGACGAAGCCCAGCAGAGGACCAGGACGCCGGGAGATTGGCCACGGAGCTTTGGCAGAACGTGCGCTGATGCCGGTGCTTCCCTCAGAAGAAGAGTTTCCTTACGCAATCCGCGCCGTGTCAGAGACCTTTGAGTCTAACGGCTCCACTTCCATGGCTTCCACCTGTGCGTCCTGTATGGCGCTGATGGCGGCAGGCGTGCCGATTCGCAAGATGGTAGCAGGAATTTCCTGCGGATTGGTTACAGGAGAGACAGACGACGATTATCTGGTGCTCACCGATATTCAGGGGTTGGAAGACTTTTTCGGCGACATGGACTTTAAGGTGACAGGAACCCATGAGGGAATCACGGCAATCCAGATGGACATCAAGATTCACGGATTGACCAGACCCATTGTGGAGGAAGCAATCAGAAGGACGAGAGAGGCCAGACTTTATATTATGGACGAGGTAATGTCCAGAGCAATCTCAAAGCCCCGGGAAGAAGTGGGAGAGTATGCACCCAAGATTATACAGATTCAGATTGACCCGGCCAAAATAGGCGATGTAGTGGGGCAGAGAGGAAAGACCATCAATGCAATTATTGAGCAGACAGGAGTGAAAATTGATATCAACGATGAAGGCTCCGTATCTATCTGCGGTACCGATAAGGAAATGATGGACAAGGCAGTAAAATTGATTGAGATTATCACCACAGATTTTGAGTCAGGACAAATTTTTGTGGGAAAGGTTATCAGTATCAAAGAATTTGGGGCATTTTTAGAGTTTGCTCCAGGAAAAGAGGGAATGGTTCATATTTCCAAAATTTCCAAAGAGAGAATCAACCGGGTGGAGGATGTGCTTACCCTGGGAGATATGGTTAAGGTTATCTGCCTTGGCAAAGACAAGATGGGAAGAATCAGCTTTTCCATCAAAGATGTTCCAAAAAACTAATAGCTGGAACTGGGCGTTAAAGACAACATTTTTTGATAAATTTCTTTTAGGATTCCAAATAAAAAGAATTTCGCTTTGCGAAATTCTGCGCCGCAAATGCGTCGCGTCAGCGACATATTTCCTCTGCATTTGCGTGCGCATCTTGCCCGGAGGGCTTTTTTGTCTTATAGGAAATCCAGAGGAATTTCCTATAAGACAAAAAAGATGCCGGAATCAAATACCCCGCAGCAAGCTGACGGGGTATTTGACTCTCGCGGCATCTGCACTCTATTTCAGTCCGCGCGAAACGAACATCCCTGGGATGCTCAGCGCCGTCAAACCTCCATAAAAGTATGGCTATTTTCCGCAGTGTTCGCGAGAATACATCTGGCATCTTCTCTGTTTATCACGTGCAAAAGTGATAGAGCAGCCGTCAAAAGGCCGGCGGCTGTTAGAATCTCACACAGCTGAGAAACACTTCACTATTTGCCGGACATTTGTCTTTCCTGGGCTTCGATCATTTTCTTCACCATATAGCCGCCGACAGAACCATTCTGTCTGGAAGTTAAATCTCCATTATATCCGTCTTTCAATGGCACGCCGATTTCGTTTGCAACCTCAAACTTAAACTTATCCAGTGCACTCTTTGCTTCCGGAATTACCGCTTTGTTAGATGAATTAGACATATCGTTACCTCCTGTTGTCTTTTGTTATTGACATTCACTGACATTTTATTTGCTGACATTGTATGTCTTTGACATTTTGTAACTCATTTGTTACAAGCATAGTATATGCGCAGAAAACAGGATTAGACATGTAGTTCTTTCCGATTTTAACAAAAAATGTTATAAATTTTCATGATTTCCGGCAGGTGTAATTCCACTGATATCAGGAGAAGCTACCAGAGAGTAATTGGTGTAATAAACTACGAATCCAGGTTTGCTTCCATTTGGTTTTTTGATGTGTTTCTTTTCCAGATAATCAATTTCCACCTTGTCATTTTCCCGTCCTTTCGAGTAGTAAGCAGCTAGGCGTCCGGCTTCCTCAAAAGTCCGGTCTGGAAGTGTATCGCCGTTAGTTTTTACAATCACATGAGAACCTGGCATTCCCTTTGCGTGGAACCACCAGTCGTTTCCTACAGCGGTTTTGAAGGTAAGTTCCTCGTTTTGAAAATTATTTTTTCCCACATAGATGTGATAGCCGTCAGAGGAAATGTAATGAAAGGGCCGACTCTTTAATTTTTCTTTTTTGCCGGTGTGTTTCTTTTTTATATAACCGTATTGAATCAGCTCTTCCTTAATCTGAGCCAAGTCATCTTCTGATGTAGCGATGTCAAGGGAGGCAGAGACGGACTCCAGGTGGAGAATTTCATCTTTGGTTTCCTGAAGCAGTTCTGTCAGAGCTTCGTAGGTGCGTTTTAATTTGTTGTATTTGTCAAAATATTTCTGGGCATTTTCCAGAGGGGTGAGCTGTGTGTCCAGCGGAATGGAAATCATCTCGTTTGTGTAATAATTCAGAGCTTCCAGTTTTTTGGCATTTTCTTCCAGACCGTAGCCGTAAGTGTGAATCAGCTCCCCGTATATTTTGTATTTGTCCCGCTTTTCTGTGTCTTTGAGCTGTTTGAGCTGCAAATCATATTTTTTTCGGCTGCGTTCCAGGAAAGTGCCGACAATTTTGCGCAGGTCCACGGATTTTTGGCGCATTCTGGTGTAGAGGTCTTTGGAAGCATAAAATATTTCCAGCACTTCAGAAATAGAATCATACGATGCAAAAGGCAAGTCTGCATATTGCTTTAATTCCACGGCTGAGAATTCTACAGGCTCTTTTTCGCGGTTGATAATGTTGGGGAAAAATCTTCCCTCAGCTACGTCTTTCATGAGCCAGGAAAAATGATGGAAGAGATGGAGTTTTTCCTCCTCAGAGAGAGCTTTTGCCGGTCTCTCTCCGTCCACAGAGGCGCGGAAACAGAGCTCAGAGGCAATGACAGGACTGATGCCGGTGTAAGACTGGTAAATTGCCTTCTGAAGGGCAAGCGGTTTGTCATACACAACCTCAAAAAATGATTCCTGGCAGGCAGAGGAAGGGTCAGATTTGTTCTGAGTTTCCGGAATAAAATACGTTCTTCCTGGCAGCACTTCCCGGACAGAGCTGACCTGGCCAGAGATATGTTTGATGCTGTCGATAATCACATTGTCTGCTCCGCAAAAAATAATGTTGCTGTGTTTGC
>JAAWLS010000237.1 GCA_022798035.1 Lachnospiraceae bacterium
GGAAAAGGCATTGTTATATGACGAAAAAATTTCGTCATTTTTACAATAACTTTTTTATTCAGTGAAGCCGGATGGCTGAACCGACTGGCACTGCACCGGTTAAAATATAGCCGATGTTAGAAGCCGTGGTTAAACGGGTAGGCTGAACTGTTACGGGGCCCTTTACCATACCTAAAAAGACAAGGAATATCCATAAAAGGCATTCCCTGTCTCTGCTTAAATTTACCAGCTGGTCATAATGTCTTATTTCGGTCTCCTGATACCACCCTTCCGCTTCAGTCCAAACCCATGCAAATGGATTTCAGGTACATTGATCCTGCCGTCCGTTGTTTTCATGAAAATTCCCAATGTCAATAAGGCATCCAGTATTTCCATACCGGTTTTTCCGGGCAGTTTGTTTCTTTCCTCATCCGGCCAGTTTTCCGGCGTCAGATAACTTAAAAATTCCTCCTGACTCATTAACATGGTCTTTTTGTCCAGAAGGCGGATGAGATTTTTCATCCACTGATATTCCTCTTCTGTCAGTTCCTGCACTCTGTCTCTGGAAACCTTTGCGATTGCCCCCTGTAGTCTTGTGGGAAGAAGAAGTCTGTCAGACTCCAGCTTTGGTAAGTCATCACGATGATATAAGGTATCTTCTGCCGCAAAGGCAAAACATTTTAAAAAGGCCCGGGGAGCCATCTCTCCGTTTGCATCCTGTATATGGTTGGGAACCCAGGTATAGCTTGCTCCCCGTTTGGCATTATTGCCCATATATCGCCCAATCAGCTTAACGGCAAAGGCCTCAAATGCCTGCTCCGAATCACCCGGCATATATCCCAGGGCCTGATTTTCCTCTGCCCGCAGCAGTTCAGGCACATCTTTCAAATAAGATACCAGTTCCCCGATCCCCAGATTCGCCAGCCGTTTCACCAGCAGCTGATAAAGAGCAGTGGTATTCCAGTTTAGTTCAAACCGGTAGGCTCCCATCTTCGATGCATCTACAAATCCAAGAGCCTTCGCATTATATAGGTCACTGCGCAAAAATATTTTCGCTTTCAAATTCGTATAACGGCTGTTATGACGATACCAGAAGTCTAACAGGCTTCTTATAAATACAAACAAATCCTCATAATTGCCGCAAACCCGGTCCAATTCATCGTATGCCAGAAACACACACAAATCTTTCTCTTTGAAATAACTGTCTGCCTTGTCCAGAAAGCTTTCCCATTTTTCTTTTTCTGCATCAACAGCCTTCCACCATCCAGAAATCTCACTGCTGTTTTTTTCTAAATTTTCTTTCACTGCCGGAGCAAAATACTGATCTGCCAGCTGACGGATTCCTTCCTCATTCTGAAACTTCTGTAAGATAACAGAACACAGCAGGCCTCCCCAGAAGGAGTTAAGATTATCCGGCTTTTCATATTTCAGCAAATCGTCACAGACATTTGATGTGGGAAAGGTTTTCGCCTCCGGTCCTCTTGCTGCATATGCAGTCAAAAATATGCTTTTTCCCAGATTGGTATATCGGCGTCTGTCCTTCTGACTAATCACATGGTCCAGCCCTCCGCAGGAAGTCAAAATTCGAAACAATTCTGTTTTCCCGGAACCCCGGCCTCCCGTAATCAGAAAAATTCTCTGATCCGCCAGCTTACTATAACTGCGCAGAGGCAGGAAATTCTGTAAAAGATTGTCTTCATCTTCTCCTGCCCCATTGGCCGGCACACACTGGGAAATCCCTTCTAACAAGCGAATTTTCTTTTCAATTTCCATGCCTAGTCCTCTCCAAACCAGCTTTTAATCCGATTTGCGATTTTTTTATAGCTTTCCCCGGTCAGTATGGTCTTATAAGCATTTACCCTCTGATTTTTCTCCTGGCTTCCGTCCGAATACAGTTCAACTCCCTGGAGAAGTTCATCGTTAAAAGAAAGGAGCTCCGGAAAATGGATTTCTCCTTCGGCTTCTACTCCAGGGATCTCACTCTCCGCATCATAATAATTTTCCGTGCATATGGTATATGATTTATTTATAAAATGATTTCTTACCGCCGTATAACCTTCGGATGCTGCTTTCGGACACATAGCACCTACAATCATCACCGGAAAATCTGCCCTATGTCCTTCCGCTATGGTTCGCAGAACCTGAGTCAGACCGTCCCATGACTGTCTGCTGTCATTTCCAAACAGCACCACTCCATGAGGAAGCTGTGCCACTGCCACACCTCCCATGTCATGGAATCCTGCGCGGGCATCAATCAGAATATAGTCTACATCATAATTTTCTCTTATGTCGTTCAGTAATGTGACCAGTGCTTCTCTCAGATAACCTGCCCGGTTATCCTGAAAATCAATTCTGGCCAACTTTTGCAGATAGTTCCGATCCACCCTTCCGGCAGGCATCAAAAAGAGTTGTCCTTCATTTTCGTCCAGTAACGCAGGGTCTGTCACATCCAGAACATAATCGGTGATGGACACTCTCTCATCAATTTCGTGTTCAATCATATAATCCAGGATGCCTCTTCCAATCAGCTCTTCGTCAAAAAACAAGGTAGCCAGCCCTGGAGCTTCAATATCAGTATCTACCATCATTACATTTTTCCCTTGCCTGACCAGATTCAGGGCCACTGCCGCCAATGCCGTTGTTCTGCCCATTCCTCCTTTAAAAGAATAGAATGTGATCACCTTTTTCCCATTATCCCCTGCTGCCTCGTCATATGTCCATACAGATTCCTGGTCTGTGGGCTGACACACCCACGCTTTTTTGGCAATTGGCCGTTCAGACAGATAGAACTCAATATTATCCCTGTTGATCCAGTCCCGACGTTCCTGCTCCAGAATCTCTATAATTAATTTCTCACGTTCTTCGATTCTCCGCTGTGTATGTGATAATTTCTTCCAGTATATTTTTCCGCTAAAATAGGGGCCTAACTCCTGACAGAGAGCTGTGACAAGTTTCTGTTTGTCTGGATCAGCAACAGATTCTGTATTATCCATCAAAAAGGACAGTTTTCCATATACATCTCTTATGATTGTAACCCTTGATAAAAGACTTTTTTTGCACCATTGGCATACGCTCTGTGCTGCAGCATCCAAAGAGTTATTAAATGTGATCATGTTCCATCTCCTTACAAATAGCCATCCACCCGCATATACAGCATTTCTTTTATCAAACTGTCCGCAGCCTTCCGGCAGTCCTCAGCATCTGCTTTTGTATATGTGCCATCTCTGAAGTACCGTCTTTCCGGATGATCCTGGAACAAAATGTGTGGTAATTCCATTTTTGACAGCTTCAAGGCACAAGATGGCTCCAGTATGGCCAGCAGTTCCATATCTACCAGCAGCATTATTTGGATATCCCGCATCATGGCCTCTCCCAAATGGCTATACCCTTTTTTGTATTTTTCTATTTCATCAGAATCACGCATCTTAATGGAGCGTACTTTTTCCATAATCTTTTTCAGGGCGCATTCAGCCGCAAAACCCTGCATACATACAGCATTATCATATTCCTTCTGCTCCTCCAGTATGATTCCGTCAATCCAGTGTCTGACTGCTGCTTCGTAAAAATCCTCACCTGCCATCTGAATACTCCCATTCTTATGAACTTTGCTCTGCTGTATAAGACTCTCCCAATGAATTGTATCATAATCTTATTGTATTATCCACCAGAAACATTTCAATGAACACATGAGTAACACCTACCGTTCTAAAATGTTAAGAATCATCTGAAAAGAGTATAGCATATCCGGATGGTGAAGGCAATTCACAAAAAAGTGTTATGGTTCACGGGGCGGGGAAAACTGGACGAAAACAGACGTCAAGCTGGCTTGTAAGACTGTTTTTGTCCAGTTTTCCACATCGGGCGAACGCCCGATGCTTC
>JAAWLS010000238.1 GCA_022798035.1 Lachnospiraceae bacterium
TGGGATTTGTGCCGGAAGCGCAGAATGATATGATTTTTTCCATTATCTGCGAGGAGCTGGGGCTGTTTGGCGCTATCAGCGTAATTCTGCTGTTTGTGATTATTATCTGGCGCTTTATGGTGATTGCCAGCAATGCCCAGGATTTGTACGGGGCACTTCTCGTAACAGGTGTGCTTGCTCATATTGCCATACAGGTTATTTTAAATATCGCGGTTGTGACAAACACCATACCAAATACAGGAATTTCTCTGCCTTTTATCAGTTACGGAGGAACCTCCGTGGTCTTTCTTTTGGCAGAAATCGGTCTGGCCCTGAGTGTTTCCAGAGGAATTCATCTGGAGCAGGAATGAGGCGGAAAAAGGAGTAAGATATGGGAAGAGGAAAAAGAAGGAAATCGTGGAAAACAGCGGGATATGTATTGTTAATTCTGCTGCTTTTGGCCGGAGCCGGAGCTGTGATTGTCCTGAAAGTATTTACGGTGGAGAAAGTAAAAGTGACGGGAAATAAGCATTACTCGGATGAGACAATGGAAGACTGGCTTTTGGACGACGAATACTGTTGGAACAGTCTGTACGTGTATTTTAAGTATAAATTTGTGGAGCCAAAAGAAATTCCTTTTGTGGACAGTATGGAAATTTCCTTGAAATCTCCTCACGTCGTAGAGATTAAGGTATACGAGAAAGCGCTGGTAGGAAGAGTTTACATAGACACCCTTGGGCAGAATGCCTATTTTGACAAGGACGGATTTGTGGTGGAAATGTCCTCAGAGGTGATTGAGGGGGTGCCGAAGGTAGGCGGTCTGGATGTAGAGCAGATTGTTCTGTATGAGAAACTTCCCATCAAAGAAGAAAATGTCTTGAAAAATCTGCTGTCCTTGACACAGATGCTGAAAAAGTATAATTTGGCCCCCAAAAATATCAAATACAGCCAGGAAGGTACTTACACGCTGAAGTACGATGAGGTGACGGTTCTTTTGGGACAGGCACAGAAACTAAACGAGAAGCTCGTAAGGCTTTCCTACATTCTGCCAAAACTGGAGGGACAGAAAGGGATTCTTCATCTGGAAAGCTGGACAGAAAATACGACAAATATTGCTTTTGAGAAAAAAGAATAGGTGGATTTTGAAGAAAAAGGGGTTATTTTTGCGAAAACCAGAGGAAAAATCACGAAAAAAAAAGAGGTAAAATTGAAAATTCTTATTGATTAATTTCCGAAAAAATTATACTATAGTATATAAGAGTTTAAAGTGGGATGAAATATAAAACGTTCAGATAGAGAACAAAAGGAGGAAGAACCTTGCTTGAAATAATGACAACAGAGGTGGATTCCAGTGCAAAAATCATCGTAATTGGTGTGGGAGGGGCTGGAAACAATGCAGTCAATCGAATGATTGAAGAAAATATTGGTGGTGTTGAGTTTATTGGAATCAACACGGACAAGCAGGCATTAACGCTTTGTAAAGCCCCCACCCTGGTTCAGATAGGCGAGAAGCTTACGAAAGGACTTGGAGCAGGAGCACAGCCTGAGATTGGTGAGAAAGCGGCTGAGGAAAGTGTGGAAGAGCTGACTGCTGAGATTAAAGGTGCAGATATGGTATTTGTAACCTGTGGTATGGGAGGCGGGACCGGAACAGGCGCCGCGCCGGTAGTCGCAAGGATTGCAAAAGAGATGGGAATTCTAACGGTAGGCGTTGTGACGAAACCCTTTAAGTTTGAGGCGAAGGCCCGTATGGTCAATGCTATGGGCGGGATTGAACGTCTGAAAGAGAATGTGGACACGCTGATTGTAATTCCCAATGATAAATTATTAGAGATTGTGGACAGAAGGACTACGATGCCTGACGCGCTGAAGAAGGCAGACGAAGTACTGCAGCAGGCAGTGCAGGGAATTACAGATTTGATTAATGTACCGGCATTGATTAATCTGGATTTTGCAGATGTCCAGACTGTCATGAAGGATAAGGGGATGGCACACATCGGTATTGGAATGGCCAAAGGCGATGATAAGGCGACAGAGGCTGTCAAACTTGCGGTGGCAAGTCCTCTGCTAGAGACTACTATTACAGGTGCCTCTCATGTAATTATCAATATTTCCGGTGACATTTCTCTTATGGATGCCAATGATGCGGCAAGTTATGTGCAGGATTTGGCAGGAGACAATGCCAATATTATTTTTGGTGCAAAGTACGACGAAAGTATGGCAGACGAGGCAATTATCACGGTAATTGCCACAGGATTGGAAGATGCTGCGGCAGCTCCGAAGGTAATGCCCAGTATGAAATATACCCAGACAGCAGTCTCCAGAACAGCAGCAGCTGGGAGAACTTCCAATAATTTGGGCTCAGTGGCTCGTCCAGCCAATTCTTATACAACCTCTCAGTCCTCGGCGGCAGGCAGCAACCTGGGAGTGACGGCTTCCACCCTTGGAATTCAGAGACCGAGAAAACCAGAGAGCAGTGTACCAGAACGGGATATCAAGATTCCTGAATTCTTGAAAAATACAAAAAAATAGAGTAAGTATGTAAAAATGTAAGGCTGTTGTATTCCATGGAATGCAGTACATAGAAAATCAATTTTCGAAAAACTTGAAAAATGTGCTGTGCCCAGGAATAGAGCAGTCTTTTTTGATTGACTGCATCATTTCCAGAAGGGAAGAATTGTTGGTTTTGCGCGTCATTTCGTTCATACAGGCGGGCGTGGCTCGTAGTTTCTGTTACAGATAGCAGAATAGATGTAAAATTTTGTTAAAAAAATAACGAATAAGTATTGACAAATATTTAACAATCTGTAAAATAGAGGATAAGAAGTGTATTTTTTTTAGTACAATTTTATGATATCGGGGTCAAAGGCCGGAATTTGTTTTTGGCCGCAGCGGGATAATTTGTGATATCATAGGGGTTAAGATACCTATTGACTCCAGCACCGTTTTATTTTGTCATATATCTTACCGGATGTCAGAGACACGGTAAGTATAAAATGAGATACAAAAATAAAAGACAGGGGGATTTTACCATGGCTACAGAAAAAGAGGATATGTATCTACCGGAAAGAGAGTTTGTGGAGCAGGCGAACATTCAGAGTCGTGCAGAGTACGAGAGAATGTGGAGACAGTCTATTGATGACCCGGAAACGTTTTGGGGTTACATTGCAAAGGATTTTCATTGGTTTAAGCCTTGGACGAAAGTTTACCGCGGAGAACCGGAAATCGGTGACAATGAATGGTTTATAGGCGGAAAAACCAATCTTTCCTACAACTGTCTCGACGCACAGATTGAAAAGGGAAGAGGAGACAAGATAGCGCTTCTGTTTCAGGGAGAGCCGGAAGCAGACTGTAAGAGATTTACCTATAAGGAACTCTTAACCCATGTGTGCCGCTTTGCGAATGTTCTCAAGAAAAACGGTGTGAAAAAGGGTGACCGTATTGCCCTGTACCTTCCGATGATTTGGCAGCTTCCGGTGGTTATGCTGGCATGTGCGAGAATCGGCGCAGTACATACCGTAGTATTCGGAGGATTTTCCGCCGAGGCATTGGCAGACCGTATGCTTGCCTGCGGTGCTAAGAAGCTGGTGACTACCAACGGTTATTGGCGTTCTGGCAAGAAAATCAATGCTAAGGCCAATGTAGACCGAGCATGTATGCTGTGTGCGAGCGCAGGACTTACCATTGACGATGTGTTTGTGGTAGACCGTATGGTGGATTTTGATGTTCCATATATTGTATATCGCGATACTTCTCTTTCCAAGGAACTGATGCTGGATGAGATTTCTGACTATTGTCCGGCAGAGAAGATGGATGCGGAGGACCCGCTTTTCATTATGTATACCTCGGGTTCTACGGGGGTGCCCAAGGGCTGTA
>JAAWLS010000239.1 GCA_022798035.1 Lachnospiraceae bacterium
TTTCAAGTCCTGTATGGTTTTACAGTCATAGCCGTTAAAACGCTCATTGATTTCGTAGAGATTGTTCCAGCAGGACTCGATGTAAGACTGAATGGAAGCCTTGTCGTGCTCTGCAATTTCGCTGATTGAGCCGATGATATTGTTAGAAATGGTTTTCTTTAATTGTCTGGCGTAAAAGACGGTGACAAAGCACACGAAAATTACGGTAGAAATAACTAAAAGTAAATAAAATGTTTTTTGCTTTCTTTTCATAATTCCACCCCGCAGTACATTTTATATGGTTCATCATAGCTCATTTTTACAAAAAAGTCTATGCTTGTTTGAGAGAGCAGATTATTTTATATTTTTGTTCGGCTTATGGCGTTTCAGGAGATATTTCGTACCTCTTCTTGCTGTGCCGCGGCTGACTGTATTTTTTCACAGCCAGATAAATTTATGCGGCAGGGAGCAGCCCGGTTGAGCGGCTGCCGTTGTATTGTGCTTTAAATTGTGATACAATCGCTCTACCGTAGGAATTTAATGGAAAGGAGCAATGGAATAAGATGAAAAAAATAATTGCAGACATTCATACACATACTCTGGTAAGCGGACATGCGTACGGGACGATTCGGGAAATGGCCCAGGCGGCATCAGAGCAGAAACTGGAAATTCTTGGACTGACAGAGCATGGGCCGGGAATACCGGGAACCATGGACCCTTTTTATTATTGCAACCTGGGTGTCATTCCAAGGACTTTATATGGCGTACAGATACTCCATGGCTGTGAAATCAATGTCTTAAATGACGGTACTCTGTCTTTAGAGCAGCGGTGGATTGACAGACTGGATTACGGAATTGCAGGGATTCACTGTCAATGTTATGAGGATGCCGGAATCTTTCAGAATACCAAAAATCTGATTCAGTGTATAAAAAATGAGAAAATCCGTCTGGTATCCCATCCGGATGACGACCACACACCTTTGGATTATCAGGAATTAGTACAGGCGGCAAAGGAATATCATGTAGCGTTAGAAGTCAATAATAGTTCTTTTTTAAAGGAAAAGAAGAGACTGAACTGTCTTGAAAATTATGAAGAGATGCTGGATTACTGCCAGCAGTTTCAGGTTCCCATCGTGCTCAGCTCAGATGCCCATGACCCAAGTGGAGTAGGGCAGTTTGCCTTTGCAGAGAAATTTATCGAAGAGCTGGGATTTGATACAGAACTGATTTTAAATACAGACAAAGAGAAACTTTTATCATTTTTACTGGAGCAGGAGGTGTGACCTGTGAAAAAGGGGTACTGCATGAACCGAACCCGGGGACGGCTGGTCTGGCTTTTGTGGGCTTTGCTCTGCCTGCTTATCAGCATATCTCTGGGAACGGTTTTTCTGATAGGAATGAAACAGGACAGAAGCTACTGGGAAACTATGGATTATGTGACGCTGGCTGTTTCCGGCGGAGGGACGGTGGTAATGTGTCTGTTTGGAATCTATTTGGGATATGTGGCTGTGCGTGACGCCTTTTTTCCGGAAAAAAGCAGCCTTGCCAAATCAATCCGCAGACAGCTTCCTCATCCAGATGAGGCGCCTCCGGTGGAAGAATTGTTTGCCATGGTGGATAAGGATTTGGAAGAACATGGACAGAGATTCGGCCCGGTGCTCATCGGAAGAGAATGGGTGCTGGGAGACGAAGCTGGCTATATTGAGCGTATCCGCGGCATCTTTACCGTGGATAAAATCCGTCAGCATCATACAGAGACAGGTGTACGCACCAACCGGATTTTGCAGCTGGTGCTGATTGACAACCGCTGGCAGCGAAATATCACAGATTTCAGAAGTCCAAAAGAACTGCAGGCGGCGGCAGAATATCTGGCTCTGCGTGTGCCAGGAGCACAACGGGGACGAAATGGAGAATATACGAATTTTTGGAGTATGAAGGAAGAGGAACGGGAAGTATTTGAGCGGGAATTTCAGCGGAAACGAAGCCAGCGGGATTTCGAACGGCTCCAGAAGGAGATGCGGGAGGGTTCTCAGGATATGATTCTGCGGACAAAAGACGATGTGACTTCCCGTGTGACGCCATTTTTGGTGGAGGAGACTTTGAAGCAATGTCTTGCAGACCAGAGCGGAAGTTTCTCTTTAACGCCTACGCGGCCTGTTCTGGCTGGCAGAGAGTCTTTTCGGGCGCTGCATGTCAGGGTGGAACATGTGACGGTAAGTCTGCTGCTGGAGATGGCTTCCGTGTCGGGAGGAAAGGGAGTCGGTCTGGAAAAAAAGACAGAGCAGCATAGGGCCCAGGAGATTTTAGAAGTCTGGCTGAGAGGGCAGGTTCCGGATTTGACAGACTGGGAAATGAGACAGATACGATAGACAAGTAGTTCAGTATACATAGAACAAGAAAGGAATAGGAGCAATGAGCAGAGTATTAAGCGAAGAGGTAAAGCAGGCACTGCAGGATATCTATTACAATGAGAGAACGGGAAAGGGCAAGGAGGCTTTTGCACTTTTGGAACGTGCGTCAGAGGCCGGAGACGGAGACGCTTCCTGCATACTGGCCCGGTGTCTGTGCGGTTATCAGTATGTGTGGAAAGGGCACAGATTTCCGGAGGATGATGAGAGAGCCATACAATTGCTGCATAAATCGGTGAAGCAGGGCAGCGGCCTTGGCGTACTGGTGGCTCTGCGTACCGGAGAGTTGACGCCGGAGGTAGAGCGGAGCATGACGTTTGCCAATCTCCAGGAGGCTTTTGACGAAGTTTTAGCACAGGCGGAGGCAGGAGAAGCCTTCAGCCAGTATGTGATTGGAAACACTTATTTCTGGTGGGACTTCTTATGCATTCAGGGAAAGAGCAGAGACAGTTTCCGAAATCAGAAAGCTTTTAAATCTTACATGAAAGAGAATATTTCCAAATGTGAGGACTGGTTCTGGAAAGCATTGCGGGGCGGAATGTATTTTGCAGCCAACAATCTGAACCAGTATTACACAAAAGGAGATGAGGACATCATAACTCCCTGTCCGGAGAAAGCGAAAGACTTGTTCAAAATCAGTGCGGAATGCGGTCACCCCATCCACCAGTCGATTTATGGAGATGAGTTGGAAGAGGCAGGTCGGAAAGAAGAGGCTCTTATGTGGTTTAAAAGGGCAGCCGAGGGCGGCCATCCCGGAGCCTGGACAGACGTGGGCCGCTGTTATTTTGACGGAATTGGAACCGAGAAAGATGAGGCTTACGGTGTGCAGTGTTTTGAAAAGGAGATTCCCTTTGGCGAGATTAGCAGCTACAATATGCTGGGAAAGGCATATTTCTTTGGAAGAGGCGTTCCGCTGGATTACGCAAAAGCATTTCAGCTCTTGTCTTTTGCCCATGAAAAAGGGAGCAACTGGGGCGTTTTCTACCTTGGAAAATGTTGTTTCCAGGGCTGGGGCACACCTCAGGATTATGTGCAGGCCCGCCGTTTTCTGGAAGAAATGGACTGGAATTACTGGGAGGCTGACTATATACGGGGCGTAATATATGGCAGAGGCCTGGGAGTTGCAGAAGATATTCCCAAAGCAGTGGCTTATCTGCAGAAGGCAGGCAATCATCCAGAGGCTAAAGAGGAGCTTCTCAAGTACAAGAAGACATTGTTTGGGAAATGGGTGCGCCGGTAATCAAAGCGTGTAAAAACCAGAAGGAGAGCTTATACACGTTAGACAGAATTTAGATATTTTTGAAAATGACGGCAATTGCAGATATGCCTGCAGCTGCCGTTATTTTTTTCCATATAGGAGATCACGACAAACGCATGAATGAATAAATTATGAACACAGCATCCATTTTTTGTTATAATCAAAGAAAAAGAGGATGGTGTTGTTTATGAAAGCGCTTTTA
>JAAWLS010000240.1 GCA_022798035.1 Lachnospiraceae bacterium
GGCACAAATGGGACCTACAGGGCTCGAACCTGTGACCCTCTGCTTGTAAGGCAGATGCTCTCCCAGCTGAGCTAAGATCCCATTGTAATTTTATGGAAATTATATTCCACAATGATACAATATAAAATTGTATCAACGACCCAGAAGGGACTCGAACCCTCGACCTCCGCCGTGACAGGGCGGCGCTCTAACCAACTGAGCCACTAGGCCATTTTATCATAGCTAATGGACCTTCGGGGACTCGAACCCAGGACCGACCGGTTATGAGCCGGTTGCTCTAACCAACTGAGCTAAAGGTCCAAGTTGATTGAATCAACGCAAGCCGATGATCGGACTCGAACCGATAACCTGCTGATTACAAATCAGCTGCTCTGCCAATTGAGCCACATCGGCATGTTATTATTAACTATGAAATGACTCCTACGGGAATCGAACCCGTGTTACCGCCGTGAAAGGGCGATGTCTTAACCGCTTGACCAAGGAGCCTGACTGCGCGCTGTTATCTCAGCGACGCTATAATGTTATCACAACTCTCTACAAAATGCAAGCATTTTTTAACAAACCTTTCATATCTTTTTAATAGCGTTTACTGGGCAGGATTTCTTGCATACACCGCAGCGGATGCATTCCGGATGATTGGGATTTTCCACCGGATTTATCTGCATTTTACAGACTTTTGTACAGAGACCGCAGTCAGTACATTTGTCTTTTTCCACGCGGTAGCGAAATACTGCTATGGGATTAAAGACAGCGTAAATTGCCCCCAGCGGACATATGTATTTACAAAAAGGCCTATAAATTAAAATAGAGAGAAAAATTGTAACGGCCAGCAAAACATTTTTCCAGGCATAGAGCCATCCCAGCGCCCCCTGCATGGATTGGTTCATAAGAACCAGTGGAATTCCGCCTTCCAGCGTTCCTGCCGGACAAATTAATTTGCAAAAATAAGGCGCCCCCTGTCCCAGGATATCTACTAAAAACATAGGAAGCAGTATGACAAAGACAATCAAAATCAAATATTTTAGTTTCCGGAGTAATCTGTCTCCCTTAAATGTTTCAATCTTTTTGAAAAGAGGAATTTTATGCATCAAATCCTGAATCAGTCCAAAAGGACACAGCCAGCCGCAGACAAATCTTCCCATCAGCGCCCCTATCAGCATCAAAAATCCTGACACATAAAATGCGGCTTTAAAGTTCCAGCTCCCAATCACTGCCTGCATTGCTCCAATGGGGCAGGCCCCCAGGGCCCCTGGACAAGAATAGCAGTTCAGCCCTGGAACACAGAAATTTTTCAATTTTCCTTTATAAATTTTTCCCTGTAAGAATCCGACCAGATAGCTATTCGTCACCAATGCCCAAAAGGCCTGTATTCCATGACGTCTCCGCTCATTTACATTTTTTCTTTTATCCAATTCCAATACACTCCATGCAGATATTAACTGCTTTTTCAAAAATTACCGGCATTTCTCCCCTGTAAACCCCAAAGCCCATCAGACAAATTCCAAGCATAATCAGACAAATTCCGGTTTTAGAGGACTGCAGGCGGCCCCTCTCGCCTTTCTCCTTTCGGCTTCTGTCCAATGGTAAAGTTCTCATCGCTGCACCTCTTTCAACTTTATCTCCAGGATGGCCTGCCATTCTTCCAAAGAACGGCTTCCGGAATAAGTTTCGCCTACAATATTTCCTTCCCTGTCCGCAAAAAATGTTTCTGGGACTGCGTTAATTTCAAGGAGCCTGCCATTCAAATATCCTTCGTCTGGTATCAAAAAAGGATAAGAAGCACCTGTTTTTTCAGCCAAAAGTTTTGCCTTTTCCAAAGTCTCTTCATCTTCTTTCCCAAAACCATCCCTTCCGTTCAAAACAATTCCAACCACGTTGACTCCCTGGTCTTTCATCTCATTGCGCAGTTTCTCCAAATCAGGAATCTCGTTGATGCATGGTGTACACCAGGTTGTAAATACATTGACCATCGTCAAATCATAATCTGCAAACATTTCCTGAGTATAGGTCTCTCCTTCTATATCCTGCATAGAAAATTCTCCCAAATTTTCTGTCTGTGCATTCTGGGTACTGTCATCTCCTTCTGTACTTTTTCCCCCTGCCCCTTCAGAACTTAGGAAATCTTGAAAAGGAATCACATCCGTAAACTCAAAAGAAATTTTGTTAATCTCTTCTCTCAAGTCATCTTCTACATCAGAATTGACGCTGAGATAATACGTAAACATTCCATCTTTACTTCTGCCGATTTCCTTATGCTCCGTACACTCTGTCAAATCATCTAATTTTTCAATTACATTGTCCTGATAGGCGCCGATAGTGCCAATTGGAGTCAAATCATCCGCCCAATTAGAAAAAGAATTCTCTCCACTTTCCACTTCCATAACACACTGTTCCTCTGTCATGGATTTCCATTTAATCAAAGCATAATTTAACGTTGTTTCATCTTCTGCAATTTCTTCTTCACTCAGCATAGCTACCTCTTGCCTTTCTATGCGTTCCAGCAAATTTTCAGGCAGAGAAAAATTAAGCCCCATATAAGAATACTCGTAAAAATCCTGGCTTGGAATGGTAAATTCTGCAGGTTTATAAGTTTCCGGCGCCGTATCTGTAACTTCTTTCTTGTTTTCTTCTATATTCTCTTTGGCCGTATCTTCTTTCACACCATTCTTTTTTTCAGAACCACAACCATTTAACAATGTAAGACTGCACAGAACTACCATCATAAAACTACATAATCTTTTCTTATTTTTCCGCATCTGCTATACTCCTTTTCCTGTACTCTTATCGCTAAAATCAAATCAAAACCTCATATTTATAGTCTTTCATTATCACATCAGTTCCTCTTTTTCTATAAGTGCTTTCACTTACAATTTTACCGCCGCATTTTAAGGCAACACGATTAGAAGCAAAATTCTCCTGGCCTACAAAAATAGTGACTTTTTTTGCACCCTGTCTGCCGGCATAATCAATCATTCCCTGTGCCATTTCCGTCGCATACCCTTGACACCAATAATCTTTATGTACACAATAAGCAATATCATAAATTTTCTTATCTGTACTTATCATAAAACTGCAAGTTCCAATTCGCTGCATCGAATCCTTTAATACAGGAATCAAATAACAGCATTTATCATCGTCGCCGAGTACTTCCAATTTCTTTAAATATTCTACATCAATCTCTTCTTTCGCCTCATCTGGTAAGTATTGACCCATTTCTGGGTCATTCCAAATGCAATACGCCCATAAAGCATCCTCTTTTGTAAAACCTCGAAGGATAAGACGCTGTGTTTCAATTGGTGCAATTCTCATTTCAACCTCCTAATTTCTTTCAATGCTCAAAAACCTGCAAACAAAAGCGTCTGCAGGTTTCTAACAAACTATAAAATTAGCTCCCCGAGTAAGGCTTGAACCCACACCCCGCGGTTAACAGCCGCGTGCTCTACTATTGATACGGTTACATACCGTAACATCTCTTTGATAAAGTGTTATGTCCAAATTACAATCGAGGCTATATCTTTCACTCTGTTTGGTGACCATCTGACTGGCAACCTATTGGATAACATGCTAACATAACTTTTCCCATTTGACAAGAGGTAATTTTATGTTTTGAGTTTCTTTTTACGCTTTTGCAACTATATCCATAAGTAACCATAATGAAACATAGTCCGTCCTTTTCAATGATAGGGCACATCTGTCGGCCACCTTTTATTAAATGGCCTCCGTGACTGAAATGCTGCCGTCGCACCATTCGGCGCAGAACTGCTGGTATGACATGTTGAGCTCAACAGAGATTTTGTAATCCCTCCCAACCTCGATACGCTTGAACAAATG
>JAAWLS010000241.1 GCA_022798035.1 Lachnospiraceae bacterium
ATAAGCTAATCTTTGCTATGGAATTTCAATTCATATTTTGTTCACACTTAGTTCATATATCTATATAAATTTTAAGGATGGTGACAGCATGTTTCACACTGTAACAAACACTTTACAAAAATTTGCAGCAAAATACAAGGCTTTTCGGGAAAAAAGAAATACCCGTCAAAAGAAGCATCTGCTGAAGCCGGAACAGAAAGAGCGGCTGATTGGGTTTTTAAACCGCTACTCTTTGTTTTTTCACTACCTGCTGGCCTGCGGCATTTGCTTTTTGATTGAGGTAATTTCCAGGCATTCTTTCGCAAGCGCGTTTCGGTTTGTGTTTGACCGGGGCCTGGTGTTCCTATATAATTCACTGATTGTATTCACCTCTCTGCATCTGGTATACTTTTTCCGCCGGAGAGCTTTGATGCGTACCATCATCAGCGTCTTATGGCTGTTTTTAGGAACTATCAACGGATGCGTTCTGGCAAAACGTGTTACCCCTTTTACTTACACTGACGTGAAACTAATCAATGATTTGTTTACCATGCAGAGCAATTATTTCAGTAAGAAAGAAGCCCTTGCCGTGATTCTTCTGGTAGCGGCCGTAATCGCAGGAATTCTTCTCCTTTGGAAAAAAGGACCGAAATACCAAGGAAAACAGAACCGCTTTGCAAGCATCGGCGCCATCGGAGTATTCGCATTTTTCATTCCTATGGTAACACAGGCGGCTGTAAGCAACAACATTCTGGCCGACTACTTTGAAAATATTGCTCAGGGATATGAAGATTATGGATTTGTCTACAGCTTTTCTGCCAGCGTGGTGGACCAGGGTATGACTGCTCCCAGAGGTTACAGCCAGGAAAGCGTTCAGCAGGCACTGGCGGATATAGAGACGAAAGATTCCTCAAGTGAAGAACTTCCCAACGTTATCTGCGTACTGCTGGAATCCTTCGTAGACCCCAAGGAAATCAACTTTCTGAATTGCTCAGAAAATCCTGTTCCTAATTTTGACAACCTTTACAACAACTACTCTTCCGGTTACCTGACAGTCCCTGTGGTAGGAGCCGGCACAGCCAACACAGAATTTGAAGTGCTGACCGGAATGGGAATGCAGTTTTTCGGACTGGGAGAATATCCTTATAAGACAATTTTAAAGTCTACTTCCTGTGAAAGCATTGCCTCTGACCTGAACAAAAATTTGGGCTACGGCACACATGTGGTACATAACAACGGCGGCAATTTCTACAGCCGGAGAAATGCGTTTACCCAGATGGGATTTGACAGTTTTATCAGCAAAGAAATGATGAATATTCAGGAATATACCCCGCTTGGCACATGGCCTACCGATGATATCTTAATCGGGGAGGTGGAAAAAGCTCTGGATTCCACCGAACAGCAGGATTTCATCTATGCAATTACCGTTCAGGGACACGGCGCTTACCCCACAGAAAAAGTAATTGAAAATCCGGAAATCACAGTAAGCGGAGCGGAAACGGAAGCTAAGAACAACGAGTGGGAATATTATGTCAACCAAATCCACGAGGTAGATAAATTCATCGGCAATTTGACTGATATGCTTTCCAAACGTGAGGAAAAGACTATCGTTGTACTCTTTGGAGACCATCTTCCCACAATGGGACTTACCGATGAGGATATGAGAAGTGGAAGCATTTTCAAGACAAAATATGCCACCTGGAATAATTTTGGCGCAGAGAAAGTAAATCAAGACTTAACTTCTTACCAATTACTTGCTGCTACTATGGAACAGGCGGACATTCATGAGGGAACTATGTTCTCTCTCCATCAGAACAACCATTACCAGACCAGCGAGAATTACCTCCAGAATATGGAACTTCTGCAGTACGACCTTTTATACGGTGAACGCTACGCTTATCAGGGAGAAGATTTATACCCTGCTTCCACCATGCAGATGGGCGTTCAGAATGTAACCCTTGACCGAATCGAAGAATTAGAAGATGGACTCCACCTCTATGGAACAAACTTCACTCCATGGAGTAAAGCCTTCATCAATGACTCCAGAGTCTCCACCTCTTTCATCAGTGATACGGAATTAAAAATTTCTATGAACAACTTTGAAGAAGGTGCAAACAGTATTGTCATCAATCAGATGGGCTCCTCCGACACGATTTTCAGAAGCTCCAATGAGATTTCCTATCTGAGACCTGCCACGGAAGATTCCATTCCCCAAGAGGAGGTTCCAGTAGACGACACTACAGCAGAGACACCTAACAGCATTGACAAAGTCATCAACGGCGACCGCCAGGATAACGATGAGTTAGAAGATTCTGATGAACCAGAATCTTCCGAAGACCTCAGTTCTGAGGATATCAACAACAATATTGTGATTCCATAGATACAGAACAGATAGAAACACCAACAGCCCCATTTCTCACAGAGGAGGAATGGGGCTGCTTTTTATCCCACTGCGGCGCAGAATTTCGTAAAACGAAATTCTTTGTTCTCTAATAGGAACTTCCGTTGAAATTATCCCACCTGATAATTTTCCGCCTGGGACAAAAACAATTTGTAGTACAGATTATCTTTTTTCTCCATCAGATGCTCATGGGTATCGTAATCCGCCACTCTTCCACCGTCTATCACCAGGATTCTATCGCAGAACACACTGCTGGACATCCGATGGGAAATGTAGATTGCCGTCTTATCTTCCACTAATCCGTTGAATTTTTCATAAATTTCCGCTTCAGCAATGGGATCTAAAGCGCTTGCCGGCTCGTCCAGAATTACCAGGGAGCCTTCCTTGTACAATGCTCTGGCAATTGCAATTTTCTGCCCCTCTCCGCCGGACATCTCAATTCCCTCTTTGTCATACTCTTTTCCAAATCTGGTTTCAATTCCGCCAGGCAGGCCGTCTATTTTTTCCCGCAGCCCCACTTCGTCTATCAGCCTGTCTATTTTCTCCAAATCCGCATGTTCCGACTGACAGGAGATATTTTCTTCAATTGTAAAGTTAAAAAGCCTGAAATCCTGAAATACAGCGGCAGTCTTTCTCATATAGGACATATAATCATACTCCAGAATATTTTTCCCGTTGATGAGAATCTCTCCACTGTCCGCCCGGTACATTCGGCAGAGCAGCTTCACCAGCGTGGATTTGCCGGCCCCGTTCAGTCCTACAATGGAAATCTTCTCTCCCCGATTAATCTCAAAAGAGACATGGTCCAGCACCGGGTGCTCCGCTTTGGGATACGTGAAGCTCACATCTCGGAACTCAATGTGCTCAATTTCCCCTGCAAAAATCTCTTTTCCACGGTCTGCCGTCTCCTCCTCCAGCTCCATAAATTCCAAATATGGCTCTAAGAAGACAAGGCACTGGCGCGTCATCACCACCTGCTGTCCAAAAGTTACGATAGAGCTGGAAAAATTCATGGCCGCCGACACATACATGGTGAGAGAACCAATGGAAATCCGCGGGCCGAAAATATTCGAAAGGGTCCGGATTCCCACATATCCATAACACACTGCCGCCACCGCCTCATTGACCCAGCGCACACCTCCCATGGAAATTCCGCCCCTTCGGGTGGCTTTGTTCAGAAGCCCGCACATCTCGTCCGTATACTCCATCAGCCTCCCTTTCAGCATCCCCTGCATCCCATACAGACGAATATCCTTCTGACACTCCTTCTCAAAGGCCAGGCCAAGATAATATCCATATCTCCGGTTAAAGGGAATGGTTTTCTCCGTAACCATTCTCTGGTATTTGGCAAAAGAACTGTAAATTGCCAGCATCAGCGCAATGGCGCAGGCCAGCATAACAATCAACACAGGTCCCAGAGTTGCGATAACCGCC
>JAAWLS010000242.1 GCA_022798035.1 Lachnospiraceae bacterium
TGCCGTCCGTAAAAATGAATCAGCTCCATACCATCATGATTCATATCCAGGCAGCCCGATAAAATTTTTGACAGCCGCACCTCCTGCCCAGTCCTGTTTTCCACAACGGCAGCTCTGGTAATGATATCATATTTCTCAAACACACCATACAGCAAATGCAGGTATACTTCCTCCTGGTTATCTTTCAGCAAAATTTCCAGGGTATCTATTCCCTCTTCTTCCTCAGAAGCAAACATAGCTGGAAGCCCTGGAAGGCTGTATTTTCCATGATACGCCTTATAGCTGTCAAACAACATCAGGCAGTCATTCACTCCTGCTCCCAAATCTGCATGGAGACAATTGACCCGATAGTCTCCACCTCCGCAGACAGGAAATTCCTGAGGCAGAAAATCGAGAGAATACGTTCTGTCCTCTCTTGCCTCATAAATATTCCCGGAAAATCCACGGTCCGCCATGGAAATCATGTAGGAATAATCTGTCTCATCCGTTTTCTTCCCATAATAAGTGTGGAGAAGAATTCCCTTGTCATCCGCCTTCATCTGATAGGTGCTGTGGGCTGTTTGAAGGGTAAATACATTGTTTTCAATAATAATTGCCATACTGATTCTGCCTTTCTAAAAATTTTATATTGCAGCGCAATATTTTCCTCTTGTATGAGTGCGCATCATAGTATCGAAAATTCCGATACCATAAAATACTATTAGTCCTGCCTAGCCTTTCGGCAGGCAGGACTGGATTGATAGTGAACTTCTATTTCACTGCTCCATTTACAACTCCGTTGATAATCTGCTTCTGACATACGATATAGAAAATCAGAATCGGCAAAAGAGCCAGCAGATAAGATGCAAAGGCCAGGTTGTAGTTGGTTCCAAACTGAGACTGGAAATTAAGCTGTGCCAAAGGCAATGTGTTGACATCGCTGCCTGACATGATAACCAGCGGCGTCATAACGTCATTCCAGGTACTCATAGCTGTCAAAACTGCAACGGTAGCATGCATCGGTTTCATATTTGGGAAGATAATCTTCCAATAAGTCTGCCATACAGAAGCGCCGTCCACACAGGCTGCCTCCTCCAAAGCGATTGGAATGTTCTTCAAATATCCGGAGTACAGCAATATATTCATCGGCATAAAGAACACCACATATAAGACAATCACGCCAAAACGGTTTGCAATTCCAATCTGAGCCGTCTGTTTTACCAGGGGCATCATCAGCACTGCAAAAGGTACGAACATACCGCTCACAATGTAGAAATAAGATACTTTAAAAAGTTTTAATTTTGCCATTTTTCTGCCGATGACATACCCGGCCAGAGAGTGAAGCAAAATACAGATAATTACGGTTGCACCTGTCAACAGTAAACTGTTTCCAAGGGAACGCCAGAAATCTGTCACCCGCATTGCTTCTGCAAAATTCTCAAAACTCCAGCTTGCCGGAAATCCAAGCGCTCCAGCCACATCATTCGTCATCTCAGAAGGTTTTTTGAAGGCAATCACTATGGTCATGTAGAGTGGAAATAATATAGTAAGACATCCAATCACCAAAAGCACATTGATGATATTATTTACGACTTTGCCGCCAACTGCTCCTTCGCTTCCTTTCTTTCCCATTATAACTGTTCCTCCTTTCCTCCTAAGAATTTCATCTGCAGGAACGAAATCACTACGATTACAATAAAGAATACAAATGCATTTGCACTCTGGAATCCAAACTGTCCGCCGCTCATACCATTGTTATAAATCAAGTAGGAAATGGACTCTGTACTCTGAGAAGGTCCGCCTTTTGTCAAAGACATAATCTGGTCGAACACCATCAAAGCATTTTTCATACAGAGTACCAGATTGATGGTGAAGAATGGCAGAATCAATGGGAAGGTAAGGCTCCAGAACTTCTTCCATCCGCTGACTCCGTCAATCATACCAGCCTCGTATACCTCCGCCGGAACCGTCTGCAGTCCCGAGATATAGATAATGGTATTCATGGCAATTCCCTGCCAGGCGCCTACAATCACAATGGCAATCCAGGCCGTCTTGGTACTTGCAAGCATACTGTTTTGGAGAAATCCAATTCCGGTGGCTTCTCCCACTGCCGGAAGGATATATGTAAATACAAAGCTGAAAATGTAACCTACAACCAATCCTCCCAATATATTCGGTACAAAATAAATTCCTCGTAACGCACTTTTTCCCCGTATTTCACGATTTAATCCCAAAGCCAGGATTAAACTGATAATATTGACTGCGATGGTCATTACCACTGCATATTTAAACGTAAACAGATAGGATTTTCCCACACGCAAGTCAGTGAATAAATCTTTAAAATTTCTAAATCCAACAAAATCAAAATCTCCATATCCTCTGTAATTGGTAAGTCCATAATAGAAACCTTTCAGCAGAGGCAGAGTGTTAAAGCAGAAGAACAGAATAAGCACAGGAATCAGCATTCCCAGAAAAATCTTGTCATTCTTCGTCCATGCTTTATCTCTTTTTCCCTTGTTTTCCACGGTCTATTCCCCCTTTTTCTGATATTCTTTTACTTTGCTGATAATATCTTTATTGTACCTTACCCATTCCTTGTCAAATCTTGTAAGAAATGTTTCCAGCGCGTTGCTGCTGTCATCAAACAGATATGTCTGAATCATGGCATCCACTGCCATCTCACTGGGATAATGGTGGTCCTGATAATCCGCAACAATACCATTATCAATGTATTCTTTCATTCCGTCCAATTCTGGTGCAAGCACAAAGTCACCTTTCTTGCAGGGAACTGCACTCTGGTCGTCCAGATATGCCTGAACGTTTTCATCTTCCAACAGAAATCTCAAAACTTCATAGGCCTCTTCCTTGTGTTCACAGTCCTCCATAATGCAGAACATCAAATCATTTCCGGAATTTAAAATGTTCTCTTCCGCATTGCTGCTTGCCGGGAACACAAAAGAGTCAATATTCATATCAGGGTTTACGGATTTAATCTGGGGAATGGCATAATTACCAATCACGTACATTGCCGATTGTCCCCTTGCAAAAGCCGTGCAGGCATCATTGTAGCTGTAAGCCACCGGGTCCTGCTGCCCATACTTGAGAATCTCCTTATCTTTCTCTGCAACTTCCCTGTAAGCATCTGAAAATGCGGCATTTCCGCTGTTGACCTGAAATGCAATGTCCGTCTCACATAAATTTACCGCGATGGCATTCCAGGGAGCCAGACAGGTCCAGGTATCCTTATATCCGAAATACAGAGGCTGAATCCCTTCCGCCTGAATCTCTTCGCAGAGCTGTAAAAATTCTTCCCAGGTAGTAGGTATCTTCCAACCGTGTTCCTCAAACATATCACGGTTGTAAAGAACGCCCGCCGCATTTGACATATAAGGCACTGCATAGACGCCCTCCTTAGGCACATATTCCAGGTCTTTGTTGGTGGAAAGATAATTCTCCTTGATATCTTTCAGGCCGTCAAAGTCTGAAACATCCATCAGCATATTGGCATCCAGGAAATTAGAATAATTGATATCTCCGCCAATTCCAATAATGTCAGGGTTGTTCTCCCGGATAAATCTGGTTTTCAAAATTACCATGGCATCATTCGGTGAATCAATCACCAGCCTAATGTTGTCATGAGTTGCATTGAATTTTTCTTCCAGCGCTTCAAATGCGTCCACTGCCTCCGGTTTGTAGTGGACTAGTTCAATCACAACCTTTCCGTCTGCATCTTTCTCTTTGCCGCAGCCGCCAAGCAAAAGCCCGGAGACAATTGTCACAGCAAGGAATAATGCCATTACTTTTTTCTTTTTCTTTGCCATTTTTTA
>JAAWLS010000243.1 GCA_022798035.1 Lachnospiraceae bacterium
TGATTAATTTTATGCCTGACAGCAGCGCGGAGGAGAATGCAGCCCGGATGACAGAGGAATTGTCCAGTGTCAAAACAGGTCAGGTCACCTATGCGGTGCGTGATACCTTGATTGAAGACAAAGCCATCAAACAGGGAGATTATATGGGAATGGGTGACAGTTCCATTCTCTCTGTAGGAAAAAATATGGATGCAGTTATCAAGGAAATGGTATCTCAGCTGGTGGACGAGGAGTCTGCGATTATCAGTGTTTATTACGGAGAAGAAATCACAGAAAAAGATGCTCAGAAATTGGGAGAAGAACTGGAAGAGACATATCCGGACTGCGAGGTGGAGGTGCACCTCGGCGGACAGCCCATTTACTATTATATAATTTCCGTAGAGTAGCAGCAAATCTTCTGTAGATGGAGGCTAAGGAGTGAAAGCGGAATTGTCCGCTTTGTATAAGGAAAAGGAGCAATCCCATGAATCGAATATCTGGTATTGGAGAGTTAAAAGGGATTGGCGCAAAAACAGAACAGTTATTTCACAATTTAGGAGTATACACCGTAGGTGATATACTCCTTCATTATCCCAAAAATTATGATAAACTGCCGCCAATCACTGCATTGTCAGAACTGTCAGAATTTATGTTCGGAAATAAGGACGTTTCCGAAGAAAATACATATGAAAAAGATGGGGTTACGGCTGCCGTGGCTCTGCGTATTGACAAATCCCCTTATGTCCGGGCAGGCCGGAATATGCAGGTGACTTCCCTGACAAAACAGGAAGGAGAAGTGAAAATAGAGCTGGTATGGTTTCGGATGCCTTATCTGAAAAATACGCTGAAGACAGGAGAGTGGTTCGTTTTTCTGGGGAAAATCACCAGAAAGGGAAACGGTTATCACATGGAACAGCCTCAGATATTTTCTCCGGAAAAATATGAGGCCATGGAAGAATGTCTGTGGCCCTGTTATGCCTTGACGGCGGGACTTGGGAAAAACAAAGTCTCCCAGACCATAAAAAAAGTGCTGGAAGAGCTGGATTTGTCTGTAGATTATCTTCCAGAGGATATCAGAATGCGCCGGGGCCTGGCAGAATACAATTTTGCCCTGGAGAACATTCATTTTCCCAAAAGCGAGGAAAGTTTGGAGCAGGCCAGAAAACGCTTGATTTTTGACGAATTTTTTCAGTTTATCTTGTCGGCGGGAATGCAGAAAGAGCAGATGGAAGAGATTGTAAATGATTTTTCGTTTCCGCCTCTGGAAGAGGGACAGCCCTTGTGGGCGGAAAAAGTGATGGAGCATCTCCCTTATCAGCTGACGGATGCCCAGAAACGTACTCTGGAGGAAATTCGAAGGGATTTGCGTGGGCAAAAAGTGATGCAGCGTCTGGTACAGGGAGATGTGGGTTCCGGCAAGACGATTATCGCATTTTTAGCTATGCTGGATGCGGCTCAGGCAGGCTGCCAGTCTGCACTGATGGCGCCTACGGAAGTGCTGGCTGTGCAGCATTATCAGACCTTTACGGAATTGTGTGAGGAAAATGGACTGGATATTCCGGTGATTCTTTTGACCGGTTCTTTGAGTCCAAAAGAGAAGCGCCGGGTCTATGAGCGGATGCAGCTCTATTCCAATGCAATGATTATCGGAACCCATGCACTGATTCAGGAGCGTGCCTTGTATGACAATCTTGCTCTGGTTATCACAGACGAGCAGCACAGATTCGGCGTAAAACAGAGAGAAACTCTGTTTTTCAAGGGTTCCCAGCCTCACGTTTTGGTTATGAGCGCAACGCCGATTCCCCGGACGCTGGCTATTATTCTGTATGGAGACTTGGATATCTCTGTGATTGATGAAGTCCCGGCTAAACGGCTTCCAGTAAAGAGCTGCGTGGTGGGAAAAAATTCCCGGGACAAATCTTATGATTTTCTGAGAAAAGAAATCAGCAAGGGACATCAAATTTATGTTATCTGTCCGCTGGTGGAAGAGAGCGAGGGATTAGAGGCGGAGAATGTGACAGATTATGCGGAAGTTTTGAAAAAGGAGCTTCCCGCTGATATTGTGGTGGAGTGTATTCACGGGAAAATGAAATCTGGCAGAAAGAACCTGATTATGGAACAGTTTGCACGAAATGAAATACAGGTTCTGGTATCCACTACTGTGATTGAAGTGGGAGTTAATGTGCCCAATGCCACAGTTATGATGATTGAAGACGCACAGCGGTTTGGACTTGCCCAGCTGCACCAGCTGCGGGGCCGGGTAGGAAGAGGAGAAGCTCAGTCCTATTGTATTATGATTAACACCACAGATTCTGAAAAAGCAAAAAAAAGACTGGAAATCTTGAATAAATCAAATGATGGATTCTTTATTGCAGGGGAGGATTTGAAGCTGCGGGGACCAGGAGATTTCTTCGGCATCCGCCAGAGCGGCCTGCTGGAATTTCGCCTGGGAGATATTTACCAGAATGCGGATTTGCTGAAACAGGCTTCTGAGGAGGCCAGCCTGATTCTCTCAGAGGACAGAAAACTCACAGCGCCGGAACACGAGAAAATTCGGGAACAAAGTGAGTGTTATCTGAAAAGTCAGTCGGAAATTGTAAATTTGTGATATGCTGTAAAGAAAACTTCATCCTTATTACTTGACAACTGATATATACTGTTATATACTGTTTAGCAAGGAGGCAGAAATATGAACATAATCATCAGCAATTCCTCCATGGAGCCAATCTATGAACAGATTACAGGGCAGATTAAGTCTATGATACTGGAAGGAAAGCTGCAGGAAAATACGGTACTGCCTTCCGTGCGTTCTCTGTCAAAAAATTTGAAAATCAGCGCATTGACTGTGAAAAAGGCCTATGACTGTCTGGAACAGGAAGGATTTATCATAACGGTGCATGGAAAAGGAAGTTTTGTTGCGCCCAATAATAAAAATCTTCTGCTGGAAGAGCGGCGGAAAGAAGTGGAAGCTTTGCTGGAACAGGCTATTTCATCAGGCATGCACTGTGGTATGACAGAAGCGGAGATTCGGGAACTGTTTGAGCTGCTTATGGAGGAGATTATATGATATTAAAATTAGAAAATGTGCAGAAGAAATACAAAGATTTCAAACTGAACTGTTCCTTTCAGGTAGAAGAGGGCTGTGTGACAGGTTTGATTGGAGCTAACGGAGCAGGCAAGAGTACAGCGTTTAAAGCAGTGCTGGGGCTGATTAAGACAGACGGCGGGAGAATAGAAATTCTGGGCAAAGCGCAAGGAGAAATTACGCTCAGGGATAAAGAGGAAATCGGAGTTGTGCTGGCAGAAAATACGTTTAATAACATACTTACCATAAGAGATATCATTGATGTAATGAAGGCAATGTATCGCAAATTTGATGAAAAAATGTTTTTGAAAAAGTGTGAGAAATACAGCCTGCCCATAGAAAAACAATTGAAAGATTTTTCCACCGGCATGAAGGCGAAGTTTAAACTTTTAATCGCCATGAGCTACGATGCCAGACTGCTGATTCTGGATGAGCCAACTATTGGATTGGATTCTGTTACAAGGAGTGAACTCTTAGACGAAATGCGTGAGTTTATGGAACAGGATGGAAAAGCGATTTTAATCAGCTCCCATATTTCCTCTGATTTGGAAGGGTTGTGTGATGACTTGTATTTTATTCAGAACGGCACGGTTCTGCTCCATGAAGATACGGATGTCATTTTGTCTGACTATGCTGTTTTAAAAGTCACTGAGGAACAATACAGGAGCATGGATAAGAGTTACATCATATACCGGAAAAAGGAGCCCTTTGTGGCAATCAATGTGGCCGC
>JAAWLS010000244.1 GCA_022798035.1 Lachnospiraceae bacterium
ATGAAAGTGGTAGTTCCGGATAAATATACCGGAGATGTTATGGGAGACTTGAATAAACGCCGCGGCCGTGTTCTGGGCATGAATCCAGTAGAGACTGGCAAGACAGAGATTGCTGCAGATGTGCCGTACATGGAGATTTATGGTTACATGACAGACCTGCGTTCTATGACAGGGGGAAGCGGATTGTTCTCTTATGAATTTGCCCGTTATGAACAGGCGCCTTCTGATATCCAGGAGAAGGAAGTGGCTGCAAGAGCAAGCAAATTAGAGAGCGGCGAGGAGTAGGCAATTGCAGTGAAACAGTAAAGTACAGATGTGCTTTAGAGGAATTGGTTTTAATTTGGAAAAGATAAAACCGTATGAAAAGAAAAGTGCATACGGAAAAAGGAGTAAATTTGAAGATAAGTGAATTAAAGAAAGCGTACCATGAGTCCATTAAAGGGAAGATTACCGTGTCGGTGCTGGCATTGGTGATTATCTCCTTGATGATACTTGGAATAGTCAGCAGCGTATTGAATAGTCACAGCACTAATTCTACCTTGGAGCGAAATATGGCAGCCACGGCAAAAGTGGCGTCGGAACGGGTGGAGTGGGAGATGACGTCTTATCGAAATCTGGCTGCAGATTTGGGATTGATGGCAAGGCTTTCTAATGAAGATGTATCTGTGGAAGAAAAACAGGAAATTATTGATGAGCGTGTAAAAGCCAATGAATTGGTTCGGGGAAATATCCTTGATAAAAATGGAATCAGCATTTTCTCCGGAGAAGATTTCAGCGACAGAGATTATTTCCAGAAAGCGATGAAAGGGGAATCTTGTGTTTCGGAACCTCTGATGAGCAAAGTGACAGGGAAAATCAGCATTATCATAGCGGCGCCTATATGGAAGGACGGAACTCTGGGAACGGAAGTCACAGGGGTTGTGTATATTGTTCCAGAGGAAACATTCTTGAATGATATCATGGTGTCAATCAATGTGAGTAAAAATGGTTCTGCCTATATGTTAGACAGCCAGGGCAATGTAGTTGCCCACAAGAATATGGAATTAGTGGAGAAGCAGGACAATTCCATAGAGGAGGCCAAGACAAATTCCAAGCTGAAGCCTGTAGCTAAACTGGAAGAAAAGATGATTGCCGGCGAATCAGGATTTGGAACGTACCGGTATGGCGGCATAAAAAAAATTATGGCGTATGCTCCCATTGAGAACAGCAGCGGATGGAGTATTGCTATTACAGCCCCTGTCTCTGATTTTAATATCGAGACGATTGTGGGTATTGTGCTCACAATCCTAATTATGGGAACTGCCATTGCCATTGCTGTTGTGATGGTTAAGAGGCTGGCAGAAAATATCGGAACGCCGATTAGAATGTGTGCCGAGCGTCTGGAGACTCTGGCAAAAGGAGATTTACATACGGAGATTCCGCAAATTACATCCGAGGATGAAACCCGGGTGCTGGCAGATGCCACACAGACGATTGTGGACGGTATGGGAAAAATGATTGGGGATATCAAATATCTTCTGGGAGCAATGGCAGACAATAATTTTGATGTTTCTTCTCAGGCATTGGAGTACTATGTAGGTGATTTTGAGGAGGTTATCGTAGCAATCCGGAAAATCAATCACTCCCTCACCGGTACACTGGAGCATATCCGGGAGTCTGCCGAACAGGTGGGACTTGGTTCTGCCCAGCTGGCAGAGAGCGGACAGGCGCTGGCAGAAGGGGCAACAGACCAGGCGGCCTCTGTGGAAGAACTGCTTGCCACTGTCAATGATGTGACAGAGCAGGTGGACAGGAATACGAAGAATGCCGTTTCCACCAGCAAAAAAGCAGATAGTATCGGACAGCAGGCACGTACCAGCAGCGCATGCATTGCGGAGATGACAAAGGCAATGAAGAAAATCAACGAAGCGTCCATGGAAATTGCCAATGTCATTCAGACAATTGAAGAAATTGCAGACCAGACGAATCTGCTGTCTCTGAACGCTTCCATTGAGGCGGCGAGAGCAGGAGAAGTGGGACGGGGATTTGCAGTGGTTGCAGGAGAAATCGGGCATCTTGCAAGTCAGAGTTCAGAGGCTGTGGTGAATACCAGAGAACTGATAGAAGCCGCATTGACTGAAGTGAACAGTGGAAACAAAATTGCAGATGACATGGCTAAGGCTTTGCAGAGTGTGATTGACGGAATGGCTGAGATTGTGAAAGCTGTGGAGGATGTAGCAGAAAATTCCAATGAGCAGAACGGCTCCATGCAGCAAATCAACATTGCCATTGAACAGATTTCCGAAGTGGTGCAGTCTAATTCTGCGGCGGCGCAGGAGAGCTCAGCTACCAGTCAGGAATTGTCTGCTCAGGCAACAGAGTTAAATGAAATGATAGACCAATTCCAATTAGCAGATATTTAAAAAAGAATTTCGTTTTACGAAATTCTGCGCCGCAAATGCGTCGCGTCAACGACATATTCCCTCTGCATTTGCGTGCGCATCTCTATTTTTCTGTTATAGGAAATCCGAAGGAATTTCCTATAACAGAAAAAAATATCCCGCAGTTTTGCAGTGTGCAGGCGCACAAAGCAGGCTGCGGGATAGCTGTTTTTTTAATTGAAATTATATACCAGATTAAGTGGGCTGAATGGCGCCGCAGGCAATTTTAGCCCCCGAATTACCGGAAGGCTGAGTGGAAAAATCATCTGGAGCGCTGTGAAGGATGATAGTTTTGCCGATAATATCGGAAACGGAAAAGCGGTCGGTAAAATACATCATCCAGGAGGAACCGTTGTTTCCAAAAAGGGGAGGCATGTCGCCTTCATGAGCCGGATGAGGACAGAGGGTGGGATTGTAGTGCATTCCCGCATTGGCATAAGGGTCGCTGTCAGTTCCAGTGCAGGAATGACCTTCGTGAATATGAAAACCGAAAATATCAAAGCCGCAGGGTTCAGTGCTCACTGGAAGTCCATAAATTTCTGCGTTTACCAGAACGCCGGCGCCAATGGAATAAAAGCGGACCATGCCGTTGATTTCGCCGGTTCCGGGATTTCCCATAATCTCTGCATAAGCTGCAGGCATTTGGGTCAGGGCAGTTTCCAGGTAAAGCCGGCCCGGATTGTCGTAATGATTTTTATAAAAATCTGTCATCTATATTCTCCTAAACATAATATTTATCATGGTAGTTATGTTATCATATGATAAAAAGAGAGAAAAGTTCTGGGGAATGGGCTGTAGAGAAGGGGAAGGAAAAAGGACTGTGATTTGCCAACTCTCCTGGAAATAATCTTGACAAATACCCCTCGTGTGATAAAATTTTAAAAGCATATGTATTTAGTGATAATACTGAAGATTCAGGAGGATATAAAATGGCAGCACCGTACAATCACAGAGCTTTGGAAGAAAAGTGGCAGAAAATTTGGGACGAAGAAAAAGCGTTTGCCACAACAGAAGATTACACGAAACCGAAATATTATGCATTAGTGGAATTTCCCTATCCTTCCGGACAGGGACTTCATGTAGGACATCCGAGACCCTACACCGCATTGGATATTGTGGCCAGAAAGAGAAGAATGCAGGGGTACAATGTACTCTATCCCATGGGCTGGGATGCATTTGGACTTCCCACGGAAAATTATGCGATTAAGAATAAAATCCACCCGAAAGTTGTGACGAAGAACAACGTAGAGCGGTTCAAAGGCCAGCTTCATGCGTTGGGATATTCTTTTGACTGGGACAGAGAAGTGAATACCACAGACCCGGAGTATTATCACTGGACTCAGTGGATTTTCCTGAAACTGTTT
>JAAWLS010000245.1 GCA_022798035.1 Lachnospiraceae bacterium
GAATACCTGATTGCAGACGTCTATCATCCGGCCGTGGACATTCCGGAAGGGTTTGTGACGAAAACAATTCCTGCCTTTACCTGGGCGGTATTTCCCTGTCAGGGCCCTGTATCAAAATCTCTTCAGAACGTCAATCACAAAATATTTTCGGAATGGCTGCCGGCGCTGAAAGAGTACGAGTTTGCCGCAGGATACTGCGTTGAAATGTATGAGGATGCAAAGAAATATCCGAAAGGGACCGAGGATGAAAATTATTACTGTGAGATTTGGATTCCCATAAAGAAGAAATAGCCGTTTGAAAGCTGCCGGGACCTCTCAATGTAAAAATTTGCTGACCTGCACTGTGACAGAATAAAATTGTGCTGCCAGGGCAGCCAGCCCCAGATAAAGAATCCTGTTTTGCAGGATTCTTTTTTGTCTTATAGGAAATTCCTTCGGATTTGTAAGTGATGATGATTTACATAGAAAATTTCTTCTTGACAAAAAAAGGAATTGTGATAATATATTACAAGGTAAATAGATAACTATGTCAATAGTTTGCCTAATACAACGAAAAATGGGGATGAGATTATGAGAGAGACAGAGATACAGACCAGGCTGATGTATGCTTTTCACCGATTTGGGAAAATAAATATGATACCCAAAACAGGAATTTCCAAAATGGAGTTTTTTGCACTGCAGGTGATAGAGGAGCATCAGAGAAAAACGGAACTGCCGGGAATTTACGTGTCAGATTTGGCCCAGAGTCTAAAGATTGCCTCCTCCCAGACTTCCAGAATGCTGAAAAATCTGGAGGAGAGGAATCTGATTGGCAGAGATGTGGATGGCAGAGACAGGAGGAATACCTGCGTATTTTTGACTGAGGAGGGGAGGAAAACCTGCCTGGAGACACAGGATTATGTAAAAAGTTATATGAACCGGGTGTTTCAATCTATGGGAGAAGAGAGAATTGAGGAGTTAATTCGTCTGTGCAATGAATTGGCGGATATTATGGAGAGAGAGGCCGAAAACTGACAGTCGATTGCGGGAGTTGTTTACAGAGGAGCAATTGGCTTCATTACAGGGAGCAGAACCAACATCATTTTAGATACTTAAGAGGCATCAGAGCAGAAAGGAGAGTTGGGAAATGGGAAAGATATTTCAATATCTGAGTAAATACAAAGGGGCAGTATTTGTTGCTATTCTGCTGTTGATTCTGCAGGCATATTGCGAGCTGTCGCTGCCGCAGTATATGTCTGACATTGTGGATATTGGAATCCAGCAGGGAGGAATTGTCCATACGGCGCCGGATGAAATGCGCAGAGAGACCTTGGAAAATCTCTGCCTGTTTTTGTCAGAAGAGGATGAAGAGATAGTGAGAAATTCTTATGCTGAGAATGGGGCAGGAAATTTTGAGCGGAATCAGCTGGAGAAAGAAGAACTTGCGGCTCTGGATGAAATGCTGGAAATGCCCATGGTAATGCTGGTTTCCATGGAGGAACAGACAGGGAGGAAGCCTGAGGACTTGAAAGGCATGCTGGAAAGCAGGCAGATTACCAGAGAGCAGATGCTGAAAATGAAAGAAGAGGCCCAAAAAGGCATGGGTGATATGAGCGATACGATGGCAGAGCAGCGGGCCAGACTTGGAGTGAAAGAAGAATACCGCCAATTGGGATGGAATCTGGAACATTATCAGAACCGCTATATGCTCCGCACTGGAGGAAAAATGCTGGCAATGGCAGTGATTATGATGGGAGCAGCCATTTTGACAGGGTTGATTGCCGCCAGAGTTTCCGCTCAGCTGGGCAGGGATTTGCGCGGTCAGGTGTTCCGAAAAGTTGTGGCTTTTTCCCACAGCGAGATTGAGCATTTTTCCACGGCTTCCCTGATTACCAGAAGTACCAACGACATTCAGCAGATACAGATGGTAGCGGTAATTCTGCTTCGTATGGTAGTGTATGCGCCTATTATCGGCACAGGCGGAGTACTTAAGGTAATCAATACAAAGACAGGAATGGGATGGATTATCGCAGCGGCAGTGGGAGGGATTATTCTGCTGGTAGGGGCTCTGATGTCTGTCACCATGCCAAGATTTAAGAAAATGCAGACGCTGGTGGACCGTTTGAATCTGGTATCTCGAGAAATTCTGACAGGTGTTCCGGTTATTCGGGCTTTTTCCAGAGAGAAATTTGAGGAAAAACGATTTGAGGGAGCGAGCAGGGATTTGATGCAGACCCAGTTGTTTACCAGCCGGGTGATGTCCATGATGATGCCGGCCATGATGCTGATTATGAACTGTGTTACTGTTGCAATCGTCTGGTTTGGCTCAAAAGGCGTAGATTTGGGCAATCTTCAAGTAGGCGATATGATGGCCTTTATCACCTATACCATGCAGATTGTCATGGCATTTCTCATGATTACCATGGTGTCTGTAATGCTGCCCAGAGCAGGAGTTGCCGCAAATCGTATTGACGAGGTAATCAAGACGGAAGAGAGTATTTTAGATGCAGTTCAGCCTGTGGAAGAGCCAGAGGCAGGATGGAGAGGAGAAGTGGTTTTTCATGACGTGTCTTTTTCCTATCCCGGAGCCGGGGAACATGCTGTTTCTCATCTGTCTTTTACGGCGGAACCGGGAAAAACCACAGCCATTATCGGCAGTACTGGGTGCGGCAAATCCACAGTGCTCAATCTGATTCCCCGCTTTTACGATGTGACAGAGGGGCAAATCACCATGGATGGCGTGGATATCCGCAGCATAAGCCAGAAAAAATTGAGGGATTTAATTGGATATGTACCTCAGAAAGGCGTGCTTTTTTCCGGTGATATCGCTTCTAATCTGCAGTTTGCAGGAAATGTGTCGGAGGATGATATGAAACAGGCAGCCAGGATTGCCCAGGCGGAAGAATTTATTCTGGAAAAAGAGGAGCAGTACAAGAGCCCGATTTCCCAGGGAGGCACCAACGTGTCCGGCGGACAGAAACAGAGATTATCCATTGCAAGAGCCATTGCCAAGAATCCGAAAGTGTACCTTTTTGACGACAGCTTTTCTGCGCTGGATTACAAGACAGATGTGGCCTTAAGGAAAGCTTTGGCTGAGAAGACGGGAGAGGCTGCAGTCATTATTGTAGCACAGCGTATCAGCACGATTCTTCACGCAGACCAGATTATTGTTTTGGAGGATGGAGAGATAGCAGGAATTGGAACCCATCGGGAGTTGATAAAAACCTGCGGGACATACCAGGAGATTGCAAAATCACAGTTGTCAGAACGTGAACTGCAAAAGACTTCTGATGAGAAAGAGGAGAAAGGAGGGCCATCGGATGAGTGAACCGAGAAGAGCCAGGAGAATGGGACACGGCCCAGGCGGCGGTATGGTGCCGGGAGAGAAAGCAAAGAATTTTAAAAGCGCTGCGGCAAAGTTGATTCGATATATGGGAAATTACAAAATAGCAGTTCTGGTAGTCATGATATTTGCCGTTGCCTCCACAGTATTTGGAATTGCCGGGCCTAAGATATTAGGGCAGGCCACAACAGAGCTTTTTAACGGTCTGGTGGCGAAGGTTTCCGGTACAGGAGGAATTGCATTTGGAAAGATAGGAAAAATTCTGCTGTTTCTGGTGGGCATATACGCATTCAGCGCAGCCTGCTCTTTTGTACAAGGATGGATTATGACGGGCATCACCCAAAAAATATGTTTCCGTTTCCGGGAAGATATCTCAGAAAAAATTAATCGGATGCCCATGAAGTATTTTGAGTCCAGAACGGTGGGGGAAGTGCTCTCAAGAATCACCAATGACGTGGAC
>JAAWLS010000246.1 GCA_022798035.1 Lachnospiraceae bacterium
GATATTGCTATAATAAATAAAGCAGACATAAATTATTTGACAACTTATTCCAATAGAATCCCAAATCCGACAACGTTAGAATTGGAGAAGAGGCAGGAAACTACGGAGAAGAAAAGGACATCAAGGGAGGCACATATGAATTTTCAAATCTGTTCCGGAAACCAGGAAAAGGCAGGCGTAAACAAGCAGAAGGACATGATATTATTTTCCAGACAGGCGGTAAGAGACTCAGCCTGCTTTCTGCTGCTGTATCCCAAAGACGGCGGGCAGACGCTGAAGATTCCTATGGAAAGCCAGGAAAACTGCGATACTCTCTATACAGTTGGGATTCGAGGGCTGAATTGGAAGAATTACGATTATAATTTTGAGATAAACGGAAGAGAAGAGATTGACGTCTATGCCCGCAGAATTACCGGAAGGGAAATCTGGGCGGATGAAGCCCGCAGACCGGGTGAGCATGAGCCGAAACCATTTGTCCCGCAGAGAGAAAAGAGACAGATGGAAGAAAAAATTAATTCAGAAGAAGTTCAGAGGAAGAATCATCAGGAAAAAAGTGCCAATAAAATTAAAAGTGCATTTTATTTTTCTGATTTCAAATGGAAAGATAAAGGTTACAAAAGAATTAAAAAAGAAGATATGGTGATTTATAAGCTTCACGCGCGGGGGTTTTCCATGGGAATGAAGGGCGGCAGCAGCCGTCATGGAACCTTGGAGGCCGTGGAACAGAAACTGGATTACCTGAAAGAGATGGGCATTACCACACTGCTGTTTATGCCGATTTATGAATTTGAGGAAATTCTCATGCTGGATGAAGGGAAAAAACAGCAGCAGCCCAAAGACTTGATTAATTACTGGGGTTATACCGGAGGGAGTTATTTTGCACCGAAAGCCTCTTATTTGGGGAGAGACCACAATCCAGATAATCTAAAACGTCTGATTCAGAAAATGCATGGAAAACAGATGGAATGCATTCTGGAGTTTTATTTTTCGGAAAAGACAAATCCACATTTAATTATTGAAGTATTTCGTTATTGGAGAAGGGAATATCATGTAGATGGGTTCCGGCTTTTGGGAAATTCCATGGCGGCGGAATTATTGGCAATGGATGATATGCTGAGCGGATGTAAACTGTTTTTTGACGGTTTCCGGGAGGAACTGGCCCAGGACAGCCAACGGTTCGGTGCAGAGCTGTTTTCTTATAACGATGAATTTCTTTATAAGGTGCGAAGAGTACTGAACCACCAGGGAGGAAGTATTTACGAATTTGTCTGCCAGATGCGCAGGCAGCAGACACATCAGGGATTTGTTAATTATATAGCAGAAAATAACGGATTTACTCTTTGGGACGTTTTTTCTTACGAGCACAAACACAATGAACAGAATCGGGAAGAAAACCGGGATGGAAATGACTGGAATTACAGCGGAAACTGCGGCCAGGAAGGAATCAGCCGGAAGCGCCAGGTGAATGAGCTTCGAAAACGTCAGGTTAAAAATGCACTGTCAGTCATTTTTTTTGCCCAGGGTATTCCGATGCTTTGGATGGGGGATGAGTCTGCCAACAGCCAGAGAGGAAATAACAATGCTTACTGCCAGGACAATGAGACTGGCTGGAAAGACTGGAAACATTCCGCAGTAGAGAGACAGATTTTATCTTATGTTAGGCAGCTTGCGAAAATCAGAAAATCACATCCCGTATTGTGCAGTCCCCGGCCTTTCCGGCTTCAGGATTATGAAAACAGGGGTTATCCGGATTTGTCTTACCACAGCGACGGAGGATGGCAGATAGATTTTGACATGAACCGCGGATTTGTGGGAATGTTTTATTTTGGAGCTTATGCCGAAGCAGAGGAAAGTGTGTATATTGCATATAATTTTCAGCATATGCCCCAGAAATTTGCACTGCCGAAAGGAATGAGCTGGAGACTTTTGCTGGATACATCCAAAGAGCCCTCCGTATTTGAAGAGAAGAAAGACGTCATTGATTTCAAGGAGATTTTGGTGGAGAGGCAGTCCATCTGCCTGCTGAGTGGAAAAGAATCTGTCAGAGAAAAAAGACGGAAAGGTGAAACAAAGCAGCAAAGTTCTGTAAAGGAGAAAAGGGATGAACGAGACAAGATTCGGTCTTGACGGATTTGCTTTAAAGTGGATAGCTATGCTCTGTATGCTGATTGACCATACAGGGGCCGTGTTTTTTCCGCAGTATATTCAGATGCGGATGGTTGGGAGGCTGGCATTTCCCATCTACTGTTTTCTGTTGGTGGAAGGGGCCATGCACACCAGTGATATCCGCAAATATGAAATCCGGCTTTTTCTCTTTGCCCTGCTGTCAGAGATTCCATTTGATTTGGCTTTTTATACCAGAGTGGATTTCAAACACCAGAATGTGTTTTTTACCCTGTTTCTGGGAGTGGTGGTGGTGGAACAGTTCCAAAAAGAAGGGAAAAAATTATATTCTGTTTTAATTTTTATTGTCGCCGCGTTTTTGGCGGAGTTTTTGCGAATGGATTACGGCGCCGCAGGTATTATATTTATCATGCTGTTTTATCTGATGTACCGATATACGATAGCAAAACAGGCGGCTTTTGCCGCAATGAATTTCCTGCTCTATGGAATCAGTGTTCAGGCATACGCAGGACTGGCGGCATTTCCCATGCTTTTGTACAACGGAAAGCGGGGAGCTTCCATAAAATATTTTTTCTATCTCTTTTATCCAGCGCATTTATTGGCAATCTATTTCATACGCATTACATTTTACTAGAGGTTTTGCAGGATTCTGCTTTATATTTATAGGTTTCAAAAACAAAGACAGGGGGTGGAAGATATGAAAGCCTGGCAGCATTTAAAAACAATTAATCATCACAAAATCCTTGTAATGAAGGGGTGTTTTCGGGTGGGCCTTTATAAACAGGGCCTTTTGCATGATTTGTCTAAATATACTCCAACGGAATTTCTGGTTGGATGCAGATATTTTCAGGGAGATGTGAGTCCCAATAATATTGAGCGGAAAGAAAGAGGATATTCTTCTGCCTGGCTGCATCACAAAGGCAGGAACAAACATCATATGGAGTATTGGATTGACTATGGAGTTGGAAAGAAAAAGGGAATGACGGGCATGAAGATGCCTATAAAATATGTAGTGGAAATGTTTATTGACCGTATGTCGGCCTCCAAAAATTACCTGAAGGAGACATATACGGACGCCAGCCCTCTGGAGTATTACGAGAATGGGAAAGACTACCACATGCTGCATGAGGACACAAGGGCACTGCTGGAAAAGTTGCTCCATATGCTGGCAGAAAAGGGGGAAGCTGCCACCCTTCGCTACATCAGGCGTGTGGTACTGAAGAAAAAGGATTACGGGAAATCCTACAGGAATTGATTGGTTTGGGGAGAATAGTGATAATCAATGGTTTCCAGAGAAGAAATGAGCTCTTCCTGAGAAATGCTCAGACTTTTGCAGAGCTCTTCTAAAGAGCCGTAGTGGTCTCTCAAATAAGTGTTGACGACGCTTAACCGCATCACGGGGTCTTTTGGCAGATTCATAATATCACCTCCAGAATATAGTCTGTTCTGTCCGACAATTTAAAATTCTACCTTAGTATAGCTTTTTTAAAAGCTGTGCGCAAGAGGCTTATTCTAAAACGGCAGTCTGGCCGTAATGTCTCCAAAGACATGGCTAAACTGCTGTTTTGAAAACTATTTTCCGATTGGAAAGGCACTTCAAAGCTTGATTTTTCATAGAATGTAATAAATCAGCTTAGAGGTGCTTTTTTTGAA
>JAAWLS010000247.1 GCA_022798035.1 Lachnospiraceae bacterium
ATTTATGAGAGTATCTGGAATGAGGACGCCATTGGAGCAGACAATACGGTAGCGGTACACATCCGTCATATCAGGGAAAAAATAGAAATTAATCCCAAGGAGCCTAGATACCTGAAAGTGGTCTGGGGTGTAGGATACAAAATTGAAAAATCAAAATAAATGAAAGCGGTGTTGAAGTGGCAAAAATTCGATATTCTACTGGGTTAAAAGCAGCTGCTATTGTGGCGCAGCAGATATTTTCAGTGCTTTTGGTATTGTTTCTCATCATATTAATCGTGCTGTTTCAGAAAGATATCCTGGATTTTGGAAATTTGAAAGACAAATCCTTTGAGTCCTCCGGCTATTTTTCCTCTAAATTTCAGAATGTTACGGATGAAGTGCTGGCGTTTACAGATTTACGCAGGAAATTTGAGACGGATGGAAGTTACGACAGTGAGAAGGAAGTGGATATCTGGGATTATTACAATAATCAGGAAACTGCATCCCGGGAAGAGAAAAAGGGAAAAAAGAGGAACATGATGCGGTACTCTCTGGGGGATTTGTCTGAATGGTCGAGAGCATACAACAAGTCCACCTATGAGTTTGTGTCATCCTATTCTATTGACAATGGAATCCAACAGAAGCGAAATATTTACAGAGATGGCAGTGTGCTGCTGAGTGAAGAAAAATCTGTCTCTGGTCTGGCAGAATTTACACCGGAACTGCAGGAGCTTATTGTGGGGAACGTGGAACATTTTTACGGTGGCTCTTACAGTGTGTCTATGTATGATGACAAAGAGCAGAATTTTGTGTCCCGGCAGACAGACAGCCAGGCATTGCAGGATGATTTAAATGCTGTGGCATCAGAGGCAGAAGATAAGAACAGTGCTGTGGTATCTGAGGTAAAGGAGCAGGAGCAGGAAGTGAATCTGCGCATCAGAGGCAGCTTGAATTTAGAAGAGAAGAGGCAGATGGAAGAAATCATCCCGAAGGTGATTGAGGGAAGATTGTACGACTTAAAGGAAGAAGAGCTGATACTGCTTCTCAGAAGTATGGATATGGAGTATGCCCAGAGCAATGTGGAGCATGGATTTGTGGAAGAAGATTATCTTCCTAAAGGAGGCGTGGGAATCTGGGATAATTATATGAAGGGCAAGTGCACCATGGAACAGATGTACAACTCTTATTTGGCCCTGGAATTTACGCTGGAAAATATTGGAACGGAAATCAATCAGTATAAGAGGTGTCTGAACCGCTACAATCTCAGGGAAGGCGGGACGAATGTCTATTACTGGATTAGCAGAGGAAACGAGGACGTTATCTACACAAACATAACAGAACCTTTGGAAGAACAGCTTGCGGAATATGGCAGGAAAAAAGGAAAGTACGTTTTTTATAGGGAGAATGATATCCGGCTGGAGACAAACGTAAAGGAAATGGAGGATATATTCTACACGAAGTTAGAGCCCAAATACGGAGGAAAGGGAAATGTACTTTTTGTCTGTGTGGACACTGATTTTCCCCAAAGAGATGATTTTTTTCATGCGAAAGAAGAGTATAAACGGATGTATCCTTGGATTTATCTCAGCATCATCGGGGTGATTCTCAGCGTCAGCATCTGTCTGATTTCACTGATTTATCTCAGCATGGCTGCAGGGAGACGGGAAGGAGATGACAGAGTACATTTGAATCTTTTTGACCGGGTGCCCACTGAGATATTGTATCTTTTGACGGTGGTAGAGGGAATTTTCTGCTTTATGATGTATGGAGCAGCATTGTACCGGTTCGGAAGCGGAGAGCTGACGGGACTTTTGATTACGACAGGAGTTCTGACATTTTTCAGCATTGCCCTTTTTTCCATTTTTTACCTGAGTTTTGTGCGGAGAATACGCGCAGGCGTTTTGTGGAGCCAGAGCATTCTGCACTGGATGATACATGGGATTGAAATGACTTTTGCCAGCAGAAAATCTTCTTTTAAACTGCTGGTCTGGTTTGGATTTCATCTGCTGATTTGCTTTGTCCTGCTCTCTTTTATGCTGTCTAATGCCTACAATGGAGAAGCCCTTGTGGTGGGAATGCTCTGCTTTGTGGTTCTCAGCGGCATAGAGGGAATTCTGATTATCAAAGAAGGCATTCAGCGCAATAAAGTGCTGGAGGGAATCGGTAAAATTTCCAGCGGCGATTTAGAGTATAAAGTGGATGTGGAAGAGCTGAAAGGAGACAATAAGAGGCTGGCGGAAGCAGTCAATGCCATTGGGGATGGATTGTTTCACGCAGTGGACGATAATATGAGAAATGAACATTTGAAAACGGACTTGATTACAAATGTGTCCCACGATATTAAGACGCCTCTGACTTCTATTATCAATTACGTGGATTTGCTGAAACGAGAAGAACTGCCCAACGAAAAAGTGCAGAATTATATTGCAGTGCTCGACAGCAAATCCCAGCGTTTGAAACAGCTGACGGAAGATTTAGTGGAGGCTTCCAAAGTCAGCTCTGGAAACATCAAGCTGAATATGGAACGAATCAATCTGGTGGAATTGATTCATCAGACAGGCGGAGAATTTGATGAAAAATTTGAAGCCAGAAACCTCACCGTTGTTACCAAGCTGCCCCGTGAACCAGTAGTGATTATGGCAGATGGGAGACGGATTTGGCGTGTTTTGGAAAATATTTACAACAATGCGGCAAAATATGCCATGGAAAATACAAGGATTTACGTGGGAATGGAGGCCGATGGAGAACAGGTGGAATTTTCCATCAAAAATATTTCAGAGAATCCTTTGAACATTCAGGCGGATGAACTGACAGAACGTTTTATACGAGGGGATATATCCAGAAGCACCGAAGGCAGCGGACTTGGACTTTCTATTGCGAAGAGTCTCACTGCTCTTATGGGAGGAGAATTTGAAATCTATTTAGACGGAGATTTATTTAAAGTGACAATTACTTTCAAACAGGAACCGGAAAGCAGGAGCATGGAAATAAAAGAAGAGGAGAGGGAAATTCAGAGTTAAGTTTTTATTGCAGGAAGGGAAAAAAAACACTATAATAGAAATAGCTTCAGATGACAGGCGCGGGGATTTTTGGATGATGCCAAGACAGCCCGCGCATTGCCGTCAAAACGCCTCGGCGTTTTGAATTACAATAATGATTGTAATGAGAGTAAGTGAAATAGAACGGCTGTGCACAGATGTGCAGCGTTTTTAAATTTGTAGTGGGAAAGTAGAAATTTATGAGAGAGATGAGCCAGTTAGAGCGAGTGCTGAACAACATCACGGGAACTTCCATTTTTGTTACTTCCAAAGATAATAATGAAATACTGTATGTGAATAAAAGAATCAAAAAGATAAAGCCTGAAATCAAACCAGGGGATATCTGCGAAGAAGTCTGGAAGTGCGAACATAAGAATTGCCCTGCATGCAGTATGGAAGGAGAAGGCAGCAGGACAATAACAAGTTATGACATGCCTTTCGGAAAGTTTGTGGATATTTCTGCTACAGAGATTATGTGGGAGGACAGGATTCCGGCTTACCTTGTATCTGTCAGCAATCACCTGCTGGATGAAATTGACCAAGGACAGGAACTGGGCAGACGGCAGATGCAGATAGCAGTAGCGCAGATTTACACAATGGTAATTTCTGTAAATCTTACCAAGAATACATATTTTATGATAGAATACACAGATTTTGACAGCCACTGTGCGCCTGCTTCCGGCAATTTTAATGAGCTGATTATCCGGGGAGCCGAC
>JAAWLS010000248.1 GCA_022798035.1 Lachnospiraceae bacterium
CGGGGCTCTGCACCGCCGTGGAGCGCGTGGACATCCGGTAATTTGAGAAACAAAAGAGAATCCTCAAATACGCCGATACATACCTTGAAGAAACAAGATTGGAAACCTGGAAATATGGTTTATCCGGTTCCTGCGGTTATGGTGACAGTGGAAGACAGGGATGGAAGAGACAATATTATTACAGTGGCATGGACGGGAACCGTCTGTACCAATCCGCCCATGGCATATATATCCCTTCGGCCGGAACGGTATTCTTATCATATGGTGAAAGAGACGGGAGAGTTTGTCATCAATTTGACTACAAAAGAACTTGCATATGCAGCCGATTACTGCGGGGTGAAATCTGGGCGGGATGTGGATAAATTCCAGGAACTGCATTTGACGCGGCAGAAAGCTGCAAAAGTTTCTCCGCCTCTCATAGGGGAGAGTCCTGTGAATATTGAGTGCAGAGTGACAGAGTGCGTGGAACTTGGCTCCCACCATATGTTTCTGGCAGAGGTGGTGTTTGTCCACGCTATGGAAGAATATATGGATAAGACAGGAGCCTTTCATTTAGAAAAGGCAAAACCAATGGTATATTCTCATGGAACATATTATAGTCTGGGTCAGAGTCTTGGAACATTTGGGTACAGTATCAAGAAGAGAGCCAGAAATAAAAAATAGATTATTTAAAAGAAAAGGGAGTGGTCTTTTGGAAAATGCATCTTTATTTGATAATATGAAATTCTGCGCCATATGCAGGGGTGCGCTTCCCTTAGATTATGAGGATGAATTGTGTCCTGCATGTAAAGAGAATCAATTATTCTCTCAGGTGAAAGATTATATTCGTTCGAAAGATGTGACAGAATATCAGGTGGCAGAACATTTTGATATTCCGCGGAGACTGGTAAAACGATGGATTACGGAAGGGCGGATTGAGTACAAAGAAGACAAAGAGCGTCTGGAGACCCTGCACTGTTCAAAATGCGGAGTGGCAATCACTTTTGGGAATCTTTGTCAGAAGTGCTACCGGGAGCAGAATAATCTGGAGAGGACGGGACATGCGACACTGCAGCTGGGTTCTGATGATAACAAGATGAGATTTTTGGAGAAAGGTGATTCTTCAAAAGGAAACAAATAATTTTACGGAGGCTTCTGAAACCGAAATTTTGCAAAGCATATGGTTTCAAGAAGCCTCTGTCTATGTACATGAGCCCTCAGAGGAAGTCTGCAGGCCGATGGGAATCAGCCAGGAAAACAAAATTTTCTCATTCGATTTGCTGACAGGATAGTTTATTTCACGAGCAAATCCATCAGGTAATCGTACACTTCCTCGTTTTGTTTTTTCCAATTGGAGCAGATGGCTTCTGCCTGTTCTTTTGTCCGAACGGTGATGGTCAAATCAATGAGAGAAGATTTTCGCTCGCGAATCTGACACCGCACAGCAAATTCCTGCTGGGTGGTCTTATAATAATCTGCAATGACAGAAATTTCCTGTCTCAATTCTATGTTATTCTCTGCAAAATAAGAAAGGACGTCAGATTTGATGGCGGGAGATATTTTGTCAGGAAAGTAAGAAAGAGTCTCCCTTCCAGCGGCTGTAATGTGGTAGCAGGTGTTGTTGTGAGTGGATTCTCCCCGAACTAGTTCAGCGGAAATCAATTCGCTGATGGCCTGCTGAATGGTGAAATAAGTCGTGTATTCTTTTTCCAGTATAAAATTGGAAATCTGCGTGTTGGTCAGTGGAAAGTCCACATGGTCCAGCATATATAACACAATCAATTTGTACTGTGTCAGGGCTTCTGCCATGAATATCCCTCCTTAGATTCTTATGGGTGAAAGACGTTTTGAGCCGTTAATTTTATGGGATGTAACATTTTCCCTGCCAGGTGTCTCTTTTTTTCAGAGTTTTTTGAATCTGGTTCAATACGCTGCGCTTGGAGCTGCTCCAGAGAGGAGCCACCAGCAAATCTTTAGGGCCGTCGCCGGTAAGGCGGTGGATGGTGACGGTCTCTGGCAGAATTTCCAGGCAGTCTCCAATCATCTCACAGTATTCATCCTGAGAGAAGAGGGGAAAAGGCTGTCTCTGGTACAAAGTCCCTAAATCTGTATCAGATAAAACATGGAGCAGCTGCAGTTTGATGCCGAATATAGGAAGATGTCCCACATGAGAAACAGTCTCCAGCATCTGCGTTCTGCTCTCTCCAGGCAGCCCCAGAATCACATGGACGATAACAGGAATACAGCGTTGTGAGAGCTGGCGTACCGCCTCATGAAAACAGTCCAGAGTAAAACCGCTTCGAATGAAACGGCTGGTCTGGGGGTGAATGCTCTGCAGACCGAGTTCTATCCATACAGGTTTGATGTAGTTTAATTCCTGCAGGAGTTCCAGAATTTCCTCAGAAAGGCAGTCAGGCCTGGTGGCAATGGACAAAATGACTACCTCTGAATCAGCAATCGCCTCCCAAAAGAGATTTCTCAGATAATCCACCGGAGCGTAAGTGTTTGTGTATGCCTGGAAATAGGCAATGAATTTTCGGCAGTTTCGTTTGGATTGAATCTGGCGTTTGGCAGTTTGAATCTGTTCCGAAACAGAGCGCAGACTGCTCTGGGCAAAGTCGCCGCTGCCGGCCGAACTGCAGAAAATACAGCCCCTGGTGCCAAGGGTGCCGTCCCGGTTGGGGCAGGTCATACCGCCGTTTAGAGAAAGGCGGTATACTTTTTCTCCAAAAGTCTGTTTGAGATAGTAATCCACAGAATAATAACGTTTCTCGTTCCACTGCATGGAGCTACCTGGAAATATGGGATTTCACAGCATGGCTGACTACCTGTGCCACCCGGGGGTCAAAGGCTTCCGGCATAATAAAATCTTCCTGCAGCTGTTCTTCTGATACAAGGCTGGCAATGGCTTCTGCCGCAGCCAATTTCATTTCTTCCGTAATTTGAGGGGCGCGTCCTTCCAGTGCACCTTTGAAGATACCCGGGAACGCTACAACATTGTTAATCTGATTGGGGAAATCGCTGCGTCCGGTTCCCACAATTTTTGCGCCGGCGGCTTTTGCAGCATCCGGCATAATTTCCGGAACGGGATTTGCCATGGCAAACAATATGGCATCCTGATTCATGGAAGAGACCATCTCCGGCGTTACAATGCCGGGAGCGGAAACACCGACAAAAATGTCTGCGCCCTGGAGTGCGTCGGCAAGGCTGCCGGTTTTCTGACTAAGATTGGTGACTTCCGTCATTTTCTGTTGCATCCAGTTTAAATCGGGATAGTTCTTGTGGAGTATGCCGTTTCGGTCACACATAGTGATATGCAAAAATCCATAGGACAGCAGAAGTCTGGCGATGGCGATACCGGCAGAGCCGGCGCCGTTGATTACAACCTGGCAATGTTCTTTCTCTTTTCCCGTCACTTTCAGAGCGTTGATAATGCCGGCCAGAACTACAATTGCCGTGCCGTGCTGGTCATCGTGAAAGACAGGAATCGACAAAGTTTCTTTTAACCGCTCTTCAATCTCAAAACAGCGGGGTGCAGAGATGTCTTCCAGATTGATTCCGCCGAATCCGGGGGCCATGTAAGTGACGGCTTTGATAATTTCTTCTGTGTCCTGTGTGTCCAGGCAGATAGGAACGGCGTTGACGCCGCCGAATTCTTTGAACAGAACACATTTTCCTTCCATCACAGGCATTGCGGCATAGGGGCCGATATTTCCCAATCCCAGAACGGCGCTTCCATCGGAAACGAC
>JAAWLS010000249.1 GCA_022798035.1 Lachnospiraceae bacterium
ATGCTTTTGTGGAAGATATCCGCCTGTCCCGGGAAGCAGGAATGAATGAGCACTGCTCCAAACCCATAGACCCGGAACAGCTTCAGGAAATTCTGCGCAGCCGTTTGAAATCAAAGACTAAATAAGGTACATCCGTATTTTCAACCTTCAATCCAAGATAGAAAAGAGTCGAAACATATGCAGCCATATCAAGAAGAATACCTTGTCAATTTAAAAGATATCTCTGCCCTGTCTCTTCACAAAAAAACAAAAACATGTTCTTTGGAAGAATATATGGCAGAGCTGTCCAAAGAGAATCAGCAAATCGAACAGAAAATAAAACGAAATATGGAACTGCTGCGCAATGGCCTGTTTCCCGTTCTGGAACATATCCATGAAGCAGACCCAGAGACTTTACAGGGGCTGCAGGAATTCGCCGGAGAACTCCTGCACGGAAGAGGCAGAAAAGAACTGGACGTGGGACTGTTCTGCCAAATTCACAAAGCTCTCCTGACTCTGGCCAGGCTTTCCGGGGACCGAAACAGCATGATACGCGAACTCTACTGGCTTGGAATGGGATATAACAATCTCAATAACAAATTGGTAGGATTACACCGTTCTCAAATTGAAACATACATTTCCCAAATGAGACTTTCTTTTACGGAAGCGGCAGCTTATCTAAAATATTATGACGAGATTGACGACACGGAAACCAGGGGATATATTCTGCGCTCCCGTGCCAACATGTCGCTTGGGCAGTTCAAATCGGCCAGCGCAAAGATTCATATGGTAAAGCGCACCCTGGAAATTCTGCAGGATGAGGGATATCAAGAAAAAGAACCTGACATTCCCTGGGAACGGTACATTTATATGACTCATCAGCAGATGGCCGCCAGCATTTCCCACAGCAAGGAATCCGCCATGACACCGGAAGATGTGGCGGATATCATGGAATCTGTCTATATTATCCACGAAAAACACTCCCAAGAAGCCGCCGCCAGACAAGAAGCGCTGCCTATCCGGCCCCAGTTTTCCTATTGCGCCATTGAGTATTACTGCGGACTGGACACCCTAGATGGACTGCTCACGAAACTGGAGCGTCTTATGGACAAAGCGGACCTTTCCGACTACTCGGTAGACAGCATGTATGGCATTATCTCCCTTCCTGCTTTTTACTGCCAGTATTTAACCGAATATCCAGAACGGATTCCGGAACGCACAAAATACATTGAAGGGCTGTATCAGCGGGTTTTGGACTATGTGGATTTCTTTCCCGACGCGGCTAAGAATGAAGCACTCTTTTTCTATCTCCGTCAGCTCTCTTTTACATTTCTGGAGACAAAAAAGAGCATTTCCTACAAAACATTTTTGCTGAAACTGCAGATGCGTTTTGTTCCGGACCTTTATGCCCACTCCTGGATTGTTGGAAAAGCTGCCTCTGTTTTCTGCGAAATCATCCTAAAGGAAGAACCTGAATTTTTTGACGACATTGATATGATTCGGGAAATTACAGATTTTAATGAGAAACACGAAAAAATTTTAAATTATGCAATGGAATGCGGATTATTTCACGATGTGGGTAAAATGAACTTTATAAATCTCTATTCCCAGACAGGCAGACAATGGTTCGAGGAGGAATATGAAATGGCTCATCTCCACACACTGCTGGGCGAGTCCTGCCTATCCGCCAGAATTTCCACACAGCATTATGCACCCATTGCCCACGGCCATCATTCCTGGTACGACGGCTCCCACGGTTATCCGGAATCTTATCAGCGGTTAAAGAGCCAGTACCGGCAGATGACAGATTTAATCGGCCTCCTGGACTGGATTCACAATACCACCAGCACACAGCGTCTACGCATGGGACTTGAGAAAACCTTTGATGAGGCAGTACAGGCTGCCATTGACTTAGAGGGTAAGCGTTTCTCTCCTCTTCTTACATCCAGACTTCGGGATAAACAAATTGCCAAAAGAATCGAACTTGCTTTCACGGAAGGATATCGGGAGGCCTACAGACATATTTATGAAGAATTTTAAAAAACGGCGTTTCTATTCCCCCTGCTATGGGAGATAGAAACGCCGTATCTACGTCATATTCCGTTTTCACTTATTTCTCTCAATGCTGTGTGATACTTGGGCCTGCAAGTTCCTGGCAACATATCAGGGCTTCTTTGGGATAATCAACTATTTTGTATAAATACTAAAGTTCATTATATTTGAAACACCTTTATTATTTTTGTCTGTGTATGTAATAGCAAAATTGGTATTTCCCCATATCGGTTTGCTCCAACCAGTAGAACTGGAATATCCATACCCATATTTTCCAAATGTTATCTTTTTCCCATTTTTAAAAGATTTTGACTGGGATGTACCGTTTTTCTTATAAGTATATACCGTAATGTTTGTAATCTTACATCCTTCATCCAGCGTAAATTTTACTTTTCCTGATTTTGCTGTGGTGTAGTAAGAATAACTATCATTATTATAACTATTTTTGTTTACATCATATATTTTCTTGTTGTCTATTGTAACAGTCTCTAACGCATTACTACTGTTTCCTCTGGCACGTACTGTAATAGTATGGCTGCTTCTCTTTGACGTTTTACTCTTATATACGTCAAACTTAATCTTGTAAGTCCCCTTTTTCGTTGCATACATCGCAAGGGTAGCCTGAGAACCATAAGCTGCTCCTGAATAAGTATTTTTCGTTCTGCTCGTCTGCTTTACCACTAGATTTTTTGTGGTATTCTTTCCCTCATACACTTTGATGTTTTTAATATCGTCATTTTTACCTGGCATATACACGGATGTGCTTGTATAATATTTCATTCCCACACCGCAGCGAATATACTTTGTTATTGACACTTTCTTTGCTGCTTTGGCCTCCATACTGTTTCCTGCCAGTCCCATGCTGCAAGTCATAACAACTGCCAGCAGAAAGCAGAGTATTCTTTTTCCTGTTTTCATAGATTTCTCCTCCTTAAACAATCCTATAGTTTCATTATACCCCCCCCCAAAAAAATTTGTCAAGGGTCTTTCCTATGAGATAAAAGAGTCTTAGACAGACTAAAAATCAGAACTGTCTAAGACTTTTTATTTTTATTTCTTTGCGTCAATACGGACAAGTGCTTTTTTCAATGCAATTTCCGCACGGGTTACGTCGATTTCTTCCCCATGACCGCGGAGTCTTTCTTCTGCACGGGCCCTTGCAGCCTCTGCACGAGCCACGTCAATCTCCTCCGGCCACTCTGCAATCTCTGCAAGAAACGTCACCTTATCCCCCAGAATCTGAACAAAGCCTGCATGAACTGCCGCTTCCTTCTTCCCTTCTGGTTCTGTGATGGTTACAATTCCGGGAGCCAGTACTGTGGTCAAAGGGATATGATGTTTGTAAATACCCATCTCGCCGTCTACGGAGGTGAATTCTACCATAGAAGCCTCTCCTTTGTAGAACACGCGGTCCGGTGTAATAATCTCCAACTGAAAATTTTTATTTTCCTCTGCCATCTGCTCACCCCCTATTTCATACGGGCGCGAACTTCATCAATTGTTCCTGCATTCAGGAAATGACCTTCCGGAACGTCATCATGCTTGCCTTCTAAGATTTCTTTGAAACCTCTGAGAGTCTCTGCAATCGGAACATATTTTCCATCTAATCCGGTGAACTGAGTTGCCACAAAGAAAGGCTGAGACAAGAATCTCTGTACCTTTCTGGCACGATTTACTACCAGTTTATCATC
>JAAWLS010000250.1 GCA_022798035.1 Lachnospiraceae bacterium
GGATTGATAATTCCGGCGCTCAGTCCTTTCGACAGGGCAATCGTAAAAAATGCAGTGTTCACTTTTTCCCGCTGGGGCAGTCCAAAGGAGATGTTTGACACCCCTAAAGTAGTGTGCACTCCCAATGTATTCCGCACATATTCCAAAGCTTCCAATGTAACTCGTGCATTTTCCTGTCCGGTACTGATGGTCAGCGTCAGCGTGTCTATCAATAAATCTTTTTTGGAAATCCCGTACTTTGCCGCTTCTTTTATTATCTTTTCTGCGATTTCAATTCGTCCCTGGCTGGTGTCAGGAATCCCGTTTTCATCCAGGGTCAGACATACAATCATTCCGCCGTATTTCGCGGCCAGGGGAAATACCATATCCATGGATTCCTGTTTGCCGTTGACAGAATTTATCAGCGGCTTGCCGTTATAAAGACGCAGTGCACGCTCCATGGCTTCTGCGTCCGAGGTGTCAATCTGCAGAGGGAGGTCTGTGATTCCCTGAAGCCCTGTAATCACTCTGCCCATCATCTCGGCCTCGTCAATCTCTGGAAGCCCCACATTCACATCGAGAATATGGGCTCCCCGCTCCTGCTGGCTGATGGCCTCCTTGTAGATATATTCCAAATCATTTTCCCTCAGCGCCTGCTTAAACCGGGATTTTCCTGTGGGATTGATTCGCTCTCCGATAATTTTGGGTCTGTCGTTCAACAGTACTCCGTGGGTATAAGAAGACACTACGGAACGGTTTTTCTCCGTAATCTTCAACGGTGGAATCTCTGCACATGCCTGTACCAGAGCCCGGATATGTGCAGGACTTGTCCCGCAGCACCCGCCGAGAATAGAAGCTCCGCCCTGTGCAACCTCTTTCATCATGCCGGCAAAATCCTCAGGACTTACCCGGAAACAAGTTTTTCCGTCAATCACAACAGGCAGACCTGCATTTGGATTTACCACAATGGGAAGAGAACAGATGTTTCTCAGAGTGGGAAGGAATTTCATCATGACATCCGGGCCAAAACCGCAGTTTAATCCCAGGGCATCCACTCTGAGCCCTTCTAACATTGCAACTGCCGCTTCCATGTCCGCCCCTGTCAGCAGTTTTCCATTTTCATCAAACACCATTGTCACAATAACAGGCAGGTCTGTATTCTCTTTTGCCGCCAGCACAGCCGCCTTTATCTCATAAGTATCATTTACCGTCTCAATCAGGCAGAGGTCTGCCCCTGCTTTCTCTCCTGCAATACACACCTGCCGGAAAGCCTCGTAAGCCTCCTCAAAGGCCAAATCTCCCAAAGGCTCCAGCAGTTTTCCAAGTGAACCCATATCCAAAGCGGCAAAAGCCGGTCTGCCAGTCTCTTCTATGGCGCGTTTTGCCAGATGAATCCCTTTCTCAACCAACTCCTCGCAGGTGTACCCGCTGTCTTTCATTTTAAATGGATTGACGCCGAAGGTGTTGGCCTTTACAATATTGCATCCGGCCTCCAAATACTGTTTGTGAATGTCCAGAATCACTTCTTCTTTTGTGAAATTCCATATTTCCGGCAGTTCTCCGGACTGCAGTCCCTTCTCCTGAAGTATGGTTCCCATAGCTCCGTCAAAAAATAATAACTCCGTGTTCAGTCGTTCTCTAAACTTCATACTCTTCTGCTCTCTTTCTCTCTGATACAGCAACAATTAAGTTTTGGACAGCCTGACGTAGAATCATTACGTCATATTTCCTGTACCAGATATTTATGCCCGAAACTCGCAGTCTGTTTTCTCACACAGACTGCAATTTTTTTGATGACAGGATTCATTTGCCTGAGGTGTAAGGCCGATAACTGCCGTTACTGATTTGGAAGGCATCATGAGATTTCCCTCCGTCAGCGTGAGGCCGATTCGTTTACTGCATTCCAACAGGTCAAAAATATCTCTCTGGTACTCCAGAGGAAAATCCCCATATCCCGGACTGAATCTGGGACGCAGATACAGCCCCCGCTTTTGGGCGCTCTCTCTTATAGAATCCTCCACCTCATTTACATAGCTCTCAATACAGGCCGCTCCCGCCGCCTGCGCGACGGCCGCCTTTGCCATGTTCACAACGGAATATCTTTTTATCATAAAATCTGCTCCGCGGCCGATGGTTGCCGCCAACAGTACAACCCGTCTGCATCCTCTTAAATTCCTGGCCAGATTTTTACTTGTAACAGCAAGACTGCCAAGCAGAATGTCATCTCCTGCCACACGGCAGTCATACTCCCGGCAGATACTTTTAGGCAGACTGTCTCTCTCCAGCTCCCCAATCGTCTCTTCCAGCAGTTCTTCTGTCTGTTTGTCTATTTTCTGTCCCCGGTACCCCAGATACCGAAGAGCTTCCGCTCTGTCTATTTTCATACTCTTGGTTTATAAATTTCTGAGAGATTTTTTAGAATTGCCCCGGCCACATCCGGTTTATTCATGGTATAGATATGCACATTGTTGATTCCGTTTGCAATCAAATCAATAATCTGGTCTGTTGCATAGGCAATTCCCGCCTGTTTCAATGCGGCGGGAGAATCAGCAAACCGCTCCACAACCGCCCGGAAACGCTGAGGCAAAACTGTTCCGGACAGGGAAGTAATCCGCTTAATCTGATTTGCATTTGTCACCGGCATAATTCCGGCAATCACAGGAACCTCGATTCCTTTTTTCAAAGTCCGGTACAAAAAATTATACAGGATATTATTGTCAAAAAACATCTGTGTCGTCAGAAATTCGCACCCGGCTTCCACTTTTCTCTTCAGATTATCAATATCAGACTCAATAGATTCCGCTTCCGGATGTCCCTCCGGATAGCAGGCGCCTCCGATACAGAAATCTCCAAATAATTTTATTTCCTCTATCAGCTCACTGGCATGGTGATATTGATTGGGCAGTGGAAACTCCAAGTCTTCCGGGATATCTCCCCGCAATGCCAGAATATTTTCAATTTCATGCTCCCGCAGTTCCCGCAGTACTTCCTGTATCTTGTCCCGTCCAGAAGAAGCGCAGGTTAAATGTGCCAGCACCGGCACGCCATTTACATTCTGAACCTCATTTGCCAAATCTACGGTGTGCTCGCTGATTCCGCCGCTGGCGCCGTAAGTCACACTCATAAATGCCGGTCTCAATTCTGCCATTTCCTTCACAATTTCATGAGCTTTGGGAAGCTCAGAACCCTTTTTGGGCGGAAATAATTCGCAGCTTATAGTAACTTCTTTTGTCTTTAACAATTCTGATATTTTCATAAAATTCCTCGGTTCTGTTATTTTTGCAACTATTCAGAACCTCATGGAAATAGAAATCGGACCGTTCAAATTTATTTAAAAAGGGCTGATTTTCTATTTTCATGAGAGTAATAATCCCCCAAGTCACAGACAAAAGCCCTGTTAAGGACGTTATAACAGCCTAGCTGGAATGTCTGTGACGTGGGGTTCTGAATAGTTACTATTTTTATCATTATAATGATTTCATATATAAAAGTCAAACGCTCCTTCGTATAAAACATCGTTTTCTTGTAATAATAAATACTGCTTATATTCACACTAGAAAGAGGTGTTTTATGGATAATATGGATAAAAAACGAGATGCTCACCCAGTGCCGGACTTAAAAGATTTGACTGATTCCTACGACTATTTAAAAGCAAGCTCCGCCATGGACTGTACAGGCGCAGTGCCAAGACCGCCTCAGACAAGCGCAGAGCTGGATTCTTATCTGGATGTATA
>JAAWLS010000251.1 GCA_022798035.1 Lachnospiraceae bacterium
GGAATTTCAGGCGGCAAAGGCTGCAAAAATTATGGGAAACCGAATGCTTTTTCAGCGGATGTTTAACAATCTTTTTTCGAATATCCTGAAATATGGAGAGAAGGGGCATCCAGTGTTGATTAAAATTGCCGTAGACAAGGGGCGTCTGCAGATTGTGTTTTTGAATCAGAAACGGCAGTGCCTGAGACAAGTGGAGAGTAACCAGATTGGACTGAAAAGCGTGCAGAAAATGGTGGAACTGCAGGAGGGAACTTTTTTTGCGGCAGAGGAAGGAGAAATGTTTGCAGTTACTATGCAGTTTCCTCTGCTATAAATAAGAAATCAATAAAATAAGAACTAAATGTAAGCAGGAAGTGAATGGAATTGTGAAAGGAAGAGGACAATGAGAGAACAGCTGACCAAAAGTGATGTAATGAAAATAGAGGAAGAAATTGAATACCGCAAACTGGTGGTGCGCAAAGAAGCCATTGAGGCGGTCAAAGAGGCCAGGGCGCATGGAGATTTAAGTGAGAATTTTGAATATCATGCGGCCAAAAAAGATAAAAACAAAAACGAGAGCAGAATACGGTATTTAGAGCGGATGCTGAAAACGGCAGAGATTGTGTCGGATGATTCCAAAGAGGATGAAGTCGGTATCAACAATACGGTAACGGTATATTTTGAGGAAGACGAGGAAGAACAGACTTTTCGCCTTGTCACATCCATTCGGGGGAATTCTGTGAAAAATCTCATCAGCACAGAATCACCCATTGGAAAAGCAATTCTGGGACGCCGGGAAGGAGAACGAATTCCTGTAAAAGTAAATAATGATTACAGTTATTATATCGTGATTAAAAAAATAGAAAACACATCGGAAGATGAAAATGACGCCATTCGGGGATATTGAAGAAAGATATTACTTGATAAATTTTTCGATAGCGTTTTTCAAATCTTCCAACGCTGTCTCATCACCGTGTTCCACAGCATCCACAATGCAGTGAGAAATGTGGTCCTCCAGCACAATTTTTCCAATGTTGTTGATGGCGGAACGGACGGCGGCAATTTGAATCAGCACTTCGCTGCAGTCTCTTCCGTCTTCTATCATGCGTTTGACTGCTTCCATATGTCCGATAGCACGGGACATGCGGTTGAGCACAGCCTGAGTCTGCTCATGAGGATGGGTATGAGAATGAGCAGGCAGTGTTTGCTTATGAAAGTGTGTGTCAGCCTGAGTCTGCTCATGAGAATGAGCCTGCTTGTGAGAATGTTCGTGGGATTGGACCGGCTGGCTGCAGAAATATTCCGCCGCTGTGGATTTATTTTTATCCATTGGAAATATGCCTCCTTATAAGAACCAGATATCCTCGCTGGTAGAAGAAACACAGGAGGCTCCGGCAGAGAGTATGGAATCTAAATCTTCTTTGTCAGAAATCAGTCCTCCAGTAATCACAGGAACAGAAATCATGTTACAGATTTGTGTGAAAAACTTGGGTACCAATACAGGGAGAATTTCCACTGCGTCTGGTTTTACGTTTTGAAGCTGTCTTTCAATATTAGAGAATGCCTGGTAGTCCATGACGAAGAAACGGAGTACCGTGAAAAGAGACAGGCGCGACGCGTACTTTATCAAGGAAGGCTTGCTGGAGATAATGCCGTCAGCTTCTGTGCACTGCTGGATGAAATCCACGGCGATTTCTTTGGAAGCCAGTCCGGTAATCAAATCAATATGGACAACTGCCAGCTTCTGTGCTTCCTTTACTTTTTTCACAATGTCAGGAATGTTGCATATATCGCCAAAAAGAATAAAAATAATTTGACTGCGGCAGGTCAGGGCTTTCTCAAGGCTCTCAAAACTGGTGACTGCTGCAATTACAGAAGATTTGTCAATTGCCATTTTGTATTCTTTTTTCATAATCCCACTCCTCATATCTGAACTTTTTTACATTATTATAATTGTAATGTAATCGCTGGTATAGTCTCCTATGTACATTTCAACATATAAGATATCTATCTGATATTATAGCATAGGAAAAATCACTTGTGAACTAATCGCCTTTAAAATCAAGAGCTGAAATTGTCTGTATAGAAGAAAAATAATGTATTCGGCGTTCTATTTAATACAGCTCCTCTCTCCCTTCAGGGAGACAGGAGCTGTATTAGCGTTCTTCGGAATCCATATAAAGTGACCTCCATTCAAATTATCTTCTTTGCAGAGAATCCAAATCATGATGACAATAGATATGCGCCTGTTTGATTAGATAAATCTGCTCTTGCGGACCAAGTGACCGGTAAGTATCCAGCAAATCTTCTTCATTGTCATCGTAACACCCATTGGAAGTGTAAGGACGGCGTATGTCGGTAACACCCAGAAGATAATCGGTAGACACTTCAAAATAGTTGGCTAGTTTAATCAAGGTGGCAAAGTCTGGTTCACGATTTCTCCTCAGATATCCATTTAGGGTGGAAGGCGCAATATGGAGTTCCGTGGACAATTTTTTCTGAGTGAGATTGTGCTCCTCCAATAAATTTTCCAGTCTGCTGCATAACTTCATAAAATATTCCTCGTTTGTAAAATAGTGCTATAATAAAAAATGGTACTACAAAAATATTTTACGAAAAATTGACTGGAAAATAATGGAATTACTCGAAATTTGAATAGAATTCACATTTGTGAATTTTAAAAGCAGAAAAGAAAGTTCTTTACTGCCATCCTCCGTCTAAAGTAATCACCTGTCCTGTCAAATAGGAGGGGGCATTGACTAAGGACAAAGCCAAATCAGCCGCTTCCTGGGGAGAGCCGAATCGGCCGGCAGGGATTTCTTCTAAAAGCTGACGGCGTTCTTCTTCTGAAAAGCATGCATTCATTCGGGTGTCAATCACACCGCAGGCAATGGCGTTTACCGTGATGCCGCTGGGGGCAAGTTCTTTTGCCAGGGCTTTTGTAAAGGCATTGACGCCTCCTTTGGAAGCAGAGTAGGCCACTTCCATGGAGGCTCCTACACTGCCCCAAACGGAAGAGATATTTAAGATAGCTCCGGATTTATTGTGGACCATGGAAGGAATCGCATGTTTGCAGCAGCAAAAAAGAGAGGTGAGATTTACCTGAATGATTCGATTCCATTCCTCCAGGCTCATATCTGAGAGCAGACCAATATGGGAAATTCCTGCATTGTTGATTAAAACATTGATATCTCCCAACTCTTTTTGGACGGTTTGAAATGCATGTGATACAAAATCTTCATCGCTCGCATCCCCAACGAAAGGCAGACAGGTAATGCGGCAAGATTTGGACAGGGTTTTAGATAATATCTGGAGTTCTTTTTCAGAAGATTTGCAGTTGACAGCAAGGTGATAACCGGCATGGGCAAAGGTTTCGGCAATTGCCCGCCCGATACCGTGAGAGGCGCCTGTGATAAAGGCAGTTTTGTGTCTCATAGGCCAGTTCCTTTCTTTGAGATAGATTGATGATATACTAACTTGAGGTGAACAGGGATGTCAAGGAATCTTTTTATTTTATTTATTTGCAGGATTTTATGCCAGTTTCTAAATGCGGCTCTTTTACAGACGTTTAAACAAAAGGACACGACAAACGCATGAATGAATAAATTATGAACACAGCATCCATTTTTTGTTATAATCAAAGAAAAAGAGGATGGTGTTGTTTATGAAAGCGCTTTTA
>JAAWLS010000252.1 GCA_022798035.1 Lachnospiraceae bacterium
TGGATGTGGAGCTGTCAGTGGGGCGCACCGGCAGGATTACCCCCACCGCAATTTTTGAGCCAGTGCGGCTGTGCGGAACCAGTGTGTCCCGGGCAACACTCCACAATCAGGATTTTATTGATGAGCTGGACCTGCGGATTGGAGACGGTATTCTGGTATACAAATCAGGAGAGATTATTCCCAAAATCCGAAAGGTATTGAAAGAGAAACGTCCTCAGGGGACTGTTCCCTACCGTCTGCCAGAGGTATGTCCGGTCTGCGGAGCGAAAACGGAGCGGGAAGGAGACACGGCAGATTTGAAATGCACTTCTCCGAACTGCCCGGCTCAGTTAGAGCGGAGGATTATCAATTTTGTGGGCAGAGATGCTATGGATATCAAAGGATTTGGCACAGTTTATGTGGAGGAATTGGTGCGCCTGGGCTATTTAAAAGATGTGGCAGATATTTATATGCTGAAAGAGCACAGGGAAGAGCTGATTGAGCAGGGAATTATCGGAAAAGAGAAAAATACAGATAAGCTTCTGGAAGCCATAGAAAAATCCAAGGAAAATGATGCATACCAGCTTTTGACCGGGTTTGGAATTCCAAATGTGGGCAAGGCGGCGGCCAAGTCCATTTTAAGAGAATTCAGAAACATCCAAAATCTCATGCAGGCAGACAGCGAAGCGCTGCAGGCGGTCAACGACATTGGAGCAGTCAGCGCCAACTGCATTTTGGAGTTTTTTGCAGATGAGACGAATCTGCAAATGGTAGAGCGGATGGAGCGCTGCGGCGTGAACATGGAGACGAGAGAGGCGCCGCAGGGAGACAAATTTCAGGGAATGACCTTTGTGATTACGGGAACACTGCCGAATCTGGAGCGGAAGGAAGCTGCAGCCTTGATTGAGCAGCAGGGCGGAAAAGTTTCTGGTTCTGTGTCAAAAAAGACCAGCATGGTGCTGGCTGGAGAGAATGCGGGAACCAAATTGACGAAGGCAGAAAATTTGGGCATTCAGATTATCTCAGAGGAAGAACTGATTGCCATGTTAGAGCATATTTGAGATATGTTTCGATGTAAGGCGCAGATACTGCAGTTTTTCTGTCAAAAATCTGTTCTTGAAGAAGGAAAGCAGTCAATTGTCAGAATATACAGAAAGAGGGAAATAGTTATGCCTATTAAAGTTCAAAGTGATTTACCGGCTAAGGAGACGCTGGAGAGAGAAAATGTATTTACTATGGATGAGAACAAGGCTATCCATCAAGATATTCGTCCTATAGAAGTTGGAATTTTGAATTTGATGCCTTTGAAAGAGGAGACAGAGCTGCAGATTTTAAGAGAGCTTTCCAACACGCCTCTGCAGGTGGATGTGACATTTGTGACAGTCAGCAGCCATGAGTCCCGGAATACCTCCAACAGTCATCTCAATAAATTTTATCATACGTTTGCAGAAATTAAGGACAGAAAATTTGATGGCTTTATCATAACAGGGGCTCCGGTGGAAAAAATGGAGTACGAGGAAGTGGATTATTGGGAAGAATTCAAGGAAATCTGCGAATGGACGAAAACGAATGTGACTTCCACTATGCATTTGTGCTGGGGAGCTCAGGCAGGGCTGTATTATCACTATGGAATACCTAAAGAACCTTTGGAGCAGAAAATGTTCGGTCTGTTTGAGCATAAGGTGCGCAACCGAAAAATTCCTTTGGTGCGGGGATTTGACGATTATTTCCTTGCGCCTCATTCCAGACACACCCAGATACGAAAAGAGGAGATTGAGAAAGTACCGGAGCTTACAATTTTGGCAGAGTCGGAGGAGGCAGGAGTGTTCCTGATTATGGACACGACAGGAAAGAAAATATTTGTCATGGGACATCCGGAGTATGACAGAGTTACCCTTCACACGGAGTACATACGGGATAAGGAGAAAGGGCTGGATATACAGATTCCCAAAAACTACTACGAGGGAGACGACTGCACCATACGTCCGAATCTTCAATGGCGGGCCCATGCTAATACCTTGTATACCAACTGGCTCAACTATTATGTGTATCAGGCTACTCCTTATGAATATACGGCAGTTCCAAAAAAATAACTTGATGATAAGAGGAATTCCGAAAATAATTTGAAGAACGGACGCGAATATTTGGAGAAAATATAGTCCTTCTATTGACAGTATCGACATGGTATAATATGTACTGAGGAGGGGAAGAGGGCTGTAAGAGAATGGGCCTGGCGCCTGATGAGTATTATATAACGCAAACGATTATAGCAGAATTTACGGGGAAAGGATGTGATACTATGGGAATGGCAGAATTTGAGCGCAGAAAAGATGAGAAAATAGATGGTGTAATTTATGATATGTCGCCATCACCGGGATATCAGCATGGTATTATTAATAGCAATATTCACACAATCATAAAACAGGGGTTAAAAAACAGTGTATGCCTGGTTTCTATCGAAAATTTAGATTTAAAATATCATCCGGAGGAAAACGACGATTACCTGTGCCCGGATATTATGATAATCTGTGACAGGAAACATTTGAAGGGCGGTGCATACAGTGGAGTGCCCAAATTTGTTGCTGAGACATTGAGTCCATCCACAGCAAAGCTGGACAGAATGGAAAAAAAGGAAATTTATGAAAAAACAGGGGTTGAGGAGTACTGGCTTGTTTTGCCTCAGGGCTCTGTGGAAATTTATTATCTCAAAGATGGAAAATATGTTCTGGAACAAAATTACCTGCTGCAGGCGGATAAAGAGGACATGGATTATAATGCAGAGACAGAGATTTGTCTGAGGGCATTTCCTCATATTAAGATGACGCTGGCAGAGATATTTGAGGGGATGGATTAGAATTTAACGTATGCTGTTTGCCAATTTATTTTAAAATGTATTTATAAAATAAATTGGGGGGGGATAAAAAGAGGAAATTATGAAAAATCCTGCAGAATCGGAACAAGGGTGTGATGGTGCGCCGGATTGGGTAATTGAGATTGTGTCGCCTAGCAGCAGGTCCATGGACTATTATAAGAAATTGTTCCAATACCGTACGGCAGGCGTCAGAGAGTATTGGGTAGTTGATTCAGACCGAAAAATTGTGACAGTGTACAATTTTGAAAAAGACAGCATGGAAGAGTACTTATTTGCAGATAATATACCAGCTGGAATATACGAGGATTTTTCCATAAAAATAAAGGTTTTATACCTTCATGCAAACATGATTTTCCTATCTTATACATCACGGCTGAACTGCTGCCTGGAATCTGGGAAAAAGTAACAGTTCAGCCTTTTCAAAGCAGGTAAATTCTGTTATAATAAAAAAATGAATATGTTTAGGAGGCGTAATAGATGGCTGAAGACAGAAAGGCATATATGATAAAAGACGATAATTTAGGCGAGGTGCGTATTGCAGACGAAGTGGTTACAATCATTGCAGGTCTGGCGGCCACGGAAGTGGAAGGGGTAAGCGCTATGACTGGCAATATTACCAATGAGCTGGTCAGCAAACTGGGCATGAAAAACCTTTCCAAAGGAATCAACGGAAGCCGAAATCCGAAGCCGCGAAAACGCCAGCTACGAAGCACTCGTCGAGCACCCGACGCGCCAGCTCAAACGCGACCTGCGGCAGCGCACC
>JAAWLS010000253.1 GCA_022798035.1 Lachnospiraceae bacterium
TACATAGGCTCCACCAGCGGTTTTCCTGCACGCCGGGCTTTGCGGTTTTTCCATTCTGCTTCAAACATCTGAATATGAGCAGAGTCTTTCAGCATAATGCTGCACAATTCCACAGTCGCTCTGGTAGCATAGACTTTCCCCCGAAATCCATGACTGTACAGAAGCGGCAGCAGACCAGAATGGTCAATGTGTGCATGCGTAATCAAAACATAGTCAATCTCAGCCGCGTTCACTGGAATCTCCTGATTCACATACAAATCTGCTCCCTGCTCCATTCCGCAGTCCACCAGCAGATTTATTTCCCCCATCTGCACATAATGGCAGCTTCCAGTCACTTCGTGGGCGGCTCCCAAAAATTCAAGTTTCAATTTACCATCTCCTTTGTAAAAAATTTGCTTCTCCTATATTCATTTAGCCGTTTACGCTCGAAAGCCTCTGTGCATCCTCGAAAGCCTCCGCCTTTCCCGCTCACGGGCTTTCGCCCTATCCTTGCAGCAGAAGATAGAACTGCCTGCCAGCAGGCATTCTCCTTCTTACTGCAAGCGCACGGCTCAATGCTTTCATGTACATTATATCATACCTATTCAAACTTTACGATTTCTTTTTTCAGGCGTTTCATAATCTTCTTCTCCAGACGGGAAATATAAGATTGCGAGATTCCCAATAAATCTGCCACTTCCTTCTGTGTCATTTCCTCTCCTTGGGAATGATTCAATCCAAACCGCAGCTCCACAATCGTTTTCTCCCTGTCAGAAAGTTTCTCTACCGCTTTCTTCAGAAGCCCTTTTTCCACCTCTGTCTCTATATCACGGTAAATAATATCCTCATCCGTCCCCAGAATATCTGATAAAAGAAGCTCGTTTCCATCCCAGTCCACATTCAAAGGTTCATCAATAGACACCTCCATTCTAGTCTTGTTATTTCTTCTGAGATACATGAGAATTTCATTTTCAATGCACCGGGAAGCGTAGGTGGCCAGTTTGATATTTTTTGTGGGATTAAAAGTGTTAATGGCTTTAATGAGCCCTATGGTGCCTATAGAAATCAAATCTTCCACACCGATTCCCGTATTGTCAAATTTCTTGGCTATGTACACCACCAGACGCAGATTGTGCTCAATCAGCACGCTTCTGGCATGTTCCGACTCCTCTCCATCCAGCATTTGAATGTAGCGGTTCTCCTCTCTCGCTTCCAATGGAGGCGGTAAAATCTCTGCTCCTCCAATATAATGAATGTCTCCCTTTCTGAGCAGTAGCATATTCCGAATGCTTGGTATCAATTTTAATTGGAAATGCCGTGGTATTGCAATTTTTATATACATAATTTCCTCCTTTAATTTCCCATACTTTTTCCATTTAATATCACATCACATTTGTTATTCTGAAATAATTTTTCTTCTGCAATGCCAAATACCGGTTTCTCCAGATAAATTGGATGATTTTCTCTCAAAATATACATGCCTTCCAAGGTGACTGCCTCCAAAAGCCCTGACTCATTTCCCAAGGAATGAAAGGGTATCAGCCGGATTGGGAGATTTTCCTTCTGTATCTGTTCCCAGAGAATTTCCTTTTTTATAATATGTACCGGCCGTTTCACCAATGGGTCTGTCAGGAGATTTCCTGTGTCAAAAAATCCTCGAACAGAAATATTCCCTTCCCTGGTCACCAGAAGAAGGTCGTACACAGTCTCTTTCTCTCTCTTGAACTGCTCTAATATTTTCCCCGCCGCCGTCAGAAACACTCCTGCTGCTGCCAGACAGACGGCAAAATACTTTTTCTCTCCCAGATTCTGCATCCCCCATTCTATCGTCCCGCCAAGCAGAACAAAAGCGAGATACGTAAGCAGCCACTGGCTTAAAAATTCTATTTTCCGTTTACTAGGATAACACAGATATACCATCAAAGGATTTACCAGAAAATGAACGGCCAATTGATACAAGGCATAATGTTTCATCACAAAAAAAAGAAACATGGAACCCGATGTTCCCACAAATCCACTCAGCAGCAGCCTTTTGACCTGAATCTGCCTCTTTGTCAATTTTCCGGCAGCCAGAAGGGCAATGCTGTCCATAACAAAATTTGTCAAAAACCAGATATCTGCATATATTTCATATTTCACCCATGCCCTCCTTTTTAATTCGTTCCAGAATCGGCCTGATGAAGCCAATTTACATTGACGTCATCGAACTAAGATAAAGTATAAAACGGACGTACAGATTTTTTTGTCAAACCATTGTCCCCCTTCTCCAAAATTCATTTACAAAAAATGACAATCTATTTTTGTCTCCCATATCTCCAACTTAATTACATCTGAAAATCAATTTTTTCTAAATCCTCACCGTTCCTGAAAAATCCTGACCGTGCAATCAAGTTATTTTTCCATCTCCGTTTTATAAAAGCCGGAATATCTACAAAAACATACAGAGCCAACATGCTGGATTTGGGTATCATCCAACACTTGACTCTGTATCCATTAAAGCATCCTTCCGGCTTACATATTAAAATATCTGTAATTTCTTACACAATACGGTTTTCGTCTATCACTTTTACAACACTTGGCTCCGCCAAAATATTCATCATAGAAGCATCTATCTCATTTCCAGCTCCTGCGGCAATCTTACGAAGAATACGGCGCACAATCTTTCCAGAACGGTTTTTCGGCATTTCTTTTACAAACTGAATCTTGCCCGGCGTAGCGATAGGCCCTATCTCTTTTCTCACCAATGTCTTTAACTCGTCTCTGAGAGCATCATTTCCCTCGCACTCATTGGCCGTCACCACATAGACGTACAAATCTTCTCCTTTCACCGGATGGGGATAGCCAACCACTGCTGCTTCCACCACACCTGGATGAGAGCACAATACTTTCTCTACTTCCACAGTACCCAGGCGATGACCGGAAATATTTACAATATCGTCAATTCGTCCGGTAATCCAAAAATAGCCGTCCTCATCTTTGTATGCACCGTCGCCTGTAAAGAAAAAGCCTGGCTGCTGAGTGTAATATCCATTGATATGACGCTCCGGCTCTCCATACAGGGTACGCATGATACCCGGCCAGGTGGATGCCAGACACAATTCGCCCTTCTCATTTACATCTGCTTCCTCTGCCGGCTCGTCTCCGGAATTTCTTGCCCGCAGAACGACCGGTTTTACTCCAAAGAACGGCAGCGCAGCACTTCCCGGTTTCAAGCCCATAGCTCCCGGAATCGCGGAAATCAAAATTCCTCCGGCCTCTGTCTGCCACCAGGTATCCACAATCGGACAATGGTCATGTCCTACATAATGGTAAAACCACTGCCATGCCTCCGGGTTAATAGGCTCTCCTACAGAACCCAAAAGACGCAGACTGGATAAATCGTGTTTCTCAATCCACTGTGTATCTTTGTTCATAAGGGAACGAATAACAGTAGGAGCCGTATAGAATGTCGTCACTTTAAATTTGTCAATAATATGCCAGAAACGGTCTGGTTCCGGATAAGTGGGTACAGACTCATAGAGCACTGTCGTAGCTCCGTTTAAGAGCGGACCGTATACAATGTAAGAGTGTCCTGTAATCCAGCCGATATCTGCCGTACAGAAGAAAATATCGTCCTCTTTATAGTCAAAAATAT
>JAAWLS010000254.1 GCA_022798035.1 Lachnospiraceae bacterium
GTGTGAGATAATAAAGGCACCCATAGTTTAACGGATAAAATACCAGATTCCGGTTCTGGGGCTGGGGGTTCGATTCCCTCTGGGTGCATTGAAACTTTTAATCATTATATTTTGACGATAATTGGACAAGTTAAAATGTAGCCGAATGAGATAAATGAGATAGGTGTAAGGAGCAGCAGATATGAGTGATTCAAATAAAAAAAATAACAATGACAATCAGACATCCGGAAACGGTACAAATACAATTACAGATTTTTTGAGAAAAAATGCGAAATATATTTCTGCAGGAGCAGTGATAGTTGCCCTGGCAGTGGTGCTTGCAGTTACTGCCGGAAATAAAAAAGACGATTCCAATAAACAGGGAAAAGCGGAAGTTCAGCAGGAAGAGGAGAACAAAGAGCAGCCAGAAGTAAAGAAAGAAGAGTATGAGGTGGATGTGCAGCCGGAGATGAAAGAGCTGATATCCACTTATTATAACAGCTATGCATCTGGTGATATCGAGAAACTGGAGTCTGTGACGAAATCTCTCTCAGATATGGAGAAGAGTTATGTCGACATGATGAAGGACCATGTGGAGAGTTACAGCGATATCAATTGTTACAGCAAAGAGGGCCTGGACAAGGGTTCTTATATGGTGTCCGCCACTTTTAATATGAATTTCAGCGGTCTGGAAGGCGGACTTCCCGGCATGGACTTTTTCTATGTCCGGACAGATGAAGGAGGAAAGCTTTATATCGACAACCTCTACAGTTCTTTTAACCGCAAAATGAGAGAGCAAGATACGGAAAAAGAAATTGATGAATTGATTGAAGCTTTTGAAAAAGGCGAAGATGTGAAGCAGCTTGTGGCGGAATTCCAGGAGAAATATGAAAAAGCAGTAAAAGAAAACGAAGAATTAAAGAAGAAGGCAGAGTCAGTGGCACAGGCTATCAAAGACTGGTCTAACACCTATACAGCGGACGCAGGCAAGGAAGATAAGAAAGAAGACGAGAAGAAAGAGGACAAAAAGGACAAGAAGAAGGAAGAGAAGAAAGAGGACAAAAAGGACAAGAAGAAGGAAGATAAGAAAGAAGAGAAAAAAGAAGAAAAGCAAGAGGAAAAGAAGGAAGAAGAGAAAAAAGAAGAACCCATGGAGACAGCCGATGCCAATACAGACAACCAGGAACAGCAGCCGGAAGAGTCTGCATCTCAGGAAGAGACAAACGATACGTCAGGTATCAATTATGTGCCTGAAGGCAAGGTGCTGACAGCAAACAATGGCTACAACGTGCGTAAATCCATGAGCGAATCTGCAGAGTTGATTGGAACCACAGCAGTGGGTGACAGCATAAAAGTAATTCTCAGTTATGCAGAGGGATGGACGAAGGTTGAGTGGAATGAAAAGACCGGATATATCAGAACGGATTTGCTGCTGAACAATTAAACATGATGCTCTGAGGAGCTGTTACAAAGGAAAGATAGAGAGAATTGCTTGTCAAGGCAATTCTCTTTTTATGAACATTCCTGGAAAACGGTATAAAAAATGCAAAATGTTTCAACCTAATAAAAAACATTAGGAGGGAATTATGCGAAACGACCAGGAAATAAGTGTATTAAAAGAAACGAGAAAGAATGCCGCTATGGCCATTCAGGCCATTGACGCATTAATGGGCAAAGTTTACAATCAGGAATTTGCCTACGAATTGACTTCTCAGAGAGAGCGTTTTCGGGATTTTGAGCGGAAAGCAGAGGCAGGTCTGTGGGAGTATGGGCTGATGCCGAGGGAGTCTGGATTGGAAAAAGCCATGTTGTGGGGAGCTATCCAGGCCAACACCATGCTGAATATCAGCACGCCTCATGTGGCAGATATGGTAATTCAGGGGAATACCAGGGGAATTACAGATTTATTAAAAGTAAAGCACAACAACAAGAATACAGGAAGCTATGCCAATGAACTGGCAGAAGAATTGATGGATTTTGAAGAAGAAAATATTGAGAGGCTAAAGAAATTTTTATAAAGGTGTGAGGATTTGGAAATGCTGCAGTCAGTCAGAATTAATAAATATCTCAGTGAAGCAGGGATTTGTTCCAGAAGAGAGGCAGACCGTCAGATTGAGCGGGGAAATGTTACCATTAATGGCCGTCCGGCTACGATGGGTGATAAAGTCTGTCCGGGAGATTCCGTCATGTATGGGAAGAAAAGAGTATCAAGAGAAGAAGAGATGATTCTCCTTGCGGTAAACAAGCCGAGAGGAATTGTATGTACTGCCGAGAAACGGGAGAAGGACAATATTGTGGACTATATCAATTATCCGAAACGGATTTATCCCATAGGACGGCTGGACAAGAACTCCCACGGATTGATTTTGATGACAAATCAAGGAGAGCTGGGAAATAAAATAATGCGCAGCAGAAATTTCCATGAGAAAGAGTATATTGTAAAAGTGGACAGAGATGTCACAGAATCATTTCTCCGGGGAATGTCCCAGGGGGTTTATCTGAGAGATTTGGATGCGGTGACGCGGCCCTGTCAGGTGGAGAAGGTGGGAAAGCGCACATTCCGCATTATTCTGACTCAGGGAATGAATCGGCAGATTCGGCGTATGTGCGAGCATTTCCAGTATCGTGTTTTGGATTTGAAACGGGTACGAATCATGAATATTATGCTGGGAGATTTGAAAGAAGGAGCATTTCGGGAAATCACCCCGAAAGAATGGGAAGATTTACAGCATCTTTTGCAGGATTCTTCTGATAAGAGCAGTAAGGAGAGGAAAGAATATGGACAGAAATCAGGCCGGAATAAGAGCAGAGGAACTTCGGAAACAACTGGAATATCACAGTAATCGTTATTACAATATGGACAGTCCCGAAATCAGTGACTATGACTATGACAAGATGATGCAGGAGCTGAAAGCCCTGGAAAAAGAGTTTCCGGAACTCGTGACATCAGATTCCCCCACTCAGAAAGTAGGAGGGACTGCCAAGAGAGAGGCCGGCGTGCTAGTGAAACACAATGTTCCCATGCTGAGTCTGCAGGATGTATTTTCCAAAGAAGAAGTGGAAGAATTTGTGATGGAGATGCAGGAGCAGCTTACAGAGCCTGAATTTGTGGTGGAATATAAAATTGACGGTCTTTCCATGGCTCTCCGATACGAAGAAGGAAAATTAATCACAGCAGTAACCAGAGGAGATGGTATTAATTTTGGCGAGGATGTGACAGTCAACGCCAAAGTAATCCCCGATGTGAAAAAGAAATTAAAAGTTCCGGTGGAATATCTGGAAGTCCGGGGCGAAGTGTATATGAAAAACAAAGATTTTGACCGAGTGAATGAGATGCAGGAACTAGGCGGGAAAAAGCCCTTTGCCAATCCCAGAAATTGTGCGGCAGGTACTTTGCGGCAGTTGGACAGCAAGATTACAAAAGAGCGGGGACTGTCCATGTTTGTGTTCAACATTCAGCAAATCCGCGGCATGGATTTAAAAACCCATACGCAGGGGTATGAATATTTGAAAGAAAATGGGATTCCTGTGATAGACGGCTACCGGGTTTGCAGAGACAAGGAGGAGGTCTGGGAGGCGATTTGTGCCATAGGAGAGAATCGTGGGAACTTAGGGTATGATATTGACGGAGC
>JAAWLS010000255.1 GCA_022798035.1 Lachnospiraceae bacterium
AGTTTATAAATAAATATTTTCATATAGGATTTAGAGGAAGAAGAGATACAATAGAAAAGTTTCTTGAAAATCTTTATCCAAAAACAGTAATTGAATTTCAACCTATTAAATTATGGGTTCTTACCAGATATGAAATTGGATGTGATTTTCGAGAAAAGTGTAAATGTTTTATTAGCGCTGCTTTGAGTTCCGAAGATCTCGGATATCGATTTGGCTTTTGGCAGCAGATTATGGATAAGTTTGGAGGCCCTAACGTAGTAAACGGACGCGGTGAATTGTTGCATGGAGCATATCTGAATGGAAATCCAATAGATTTAGAGTACATATTAGTTCCCATGGCAATCAGCCAATTATTTGACTGTACTGGCTCATATAGGAAAAAAACTTGTCCATTATTGGAGATATGTTATCATTCAGGAGAAAAATCTTGTTGTTCCGAAATATGTAGGTCAGATCCAAGAAAAAGAATTGTAGAAACACCATTGTGTCCAATTGGAACTTTTTGGAAAATATATAACATTGAGAATAATGGAAAAATTAATAAGCAAGAAATAAAATAGGAGATTGATGTTAAAATAATTTAGGGTGGTGCTAATATGATAATGCCTTATCAAGAAGAAATAAATAAATTGTACAAATGGATAGAAAATGTAAATAATTCGATAGGCAGGTTTCCTCTTCAACTTACTAAAGTAGATGTGCAACAAATTGAAAGATGGATATATGTCATAGCAGAAAATATAGATGATGAATACTCTTTTTATAATGTAGAATTACCTAGAATTGCAAATATTTTGTTTGTAATTAATCCATATGGAGCAATTGATATTAATTTGGCGGCTTTTGGTGAACTCTTTATAATTATAAAGCAAATCAGGCATGAGCCTAAAAACGCTCAATTTTGGAAAAGTATTCACCCAAGGATTGCTAATATTTCCAAAGGCTTATATTGCGATGGTCATTTTGCCTCGGCTGCAGAAAAGGCACTCAAAGAGATTGAAACAAAGTTAAGAGAGATGTTTCAAGAACTTAAACCAGGAGCTACAGTTCCATCAAAAGTATTGGATGTTATGCGAGCATTACTTAGTGAAAATGGTATATATCATTATTGTGATACAACAACTGTTAGTGGAAAGAACTATTGCAAAGGAGTCTGTGCGTTATTTGAGGGGGCCTTTGTGGCATATCGCAATCCAGCATCGCATGCGAATCTTACTTACACAAAACGTGAAACTATTGAACAAATTACATTAGCAAGTCAATTGATGTATATATTGACTGAGCCAAAAGTATAAAAAGTTGAGATTAAAAAGTAAGATGTTGAGACCGGTATTTTAAAGTAAGAAAATACTGGTCTTTTTAAATATATATTATTTAACATAAAACAAAATTTTACATACTGTAAAATCCTCTGTTTCCGCCAGGTTGCGGGGAGGGGCTATAGTTTATGGACGAAGCGACGCCGCATCTGCATATTGATTTTGTGCCGTATACGACCGGGAGCAAGAGGGGGCTGGATACCCGGGTGTCTCTGAAACAGGCGTTGTCCGCCCTTGGCTTTAAGGGCGGCACGAGGCGGGAAACGGAATGGAATCAATGGGCGGCGGCGGAAAAGGAGCAGCTGGCCGCCGTTATGGAGCGGCACGGGATTGAGTGGGAGAAGAAAGGGACCCATGAAAAGCATTTGTCGGTGCTGGATTTCGAGAAGCGGGAGCGGGCAAAGGAGGTCGAGGAACTGGAGGAACAGATCACTGAAAAAAGAGAGGAATTTAACGTGCTGTCCGAACGGGTAGAAAACTATGATAAGGGCATCAAGGATTTAAAAATGCTGGAAGAAAAGCTCGATGATTTACCGGAATATCAATTACCGGAGCCGTCGGCCCTGATGACAGCGAAGGCCTATAAAAGCAGGGTAGCGGAGCCATTGGTTAAAAAATTGAAATCTCTTATGAAGGCGGTGCTGGTGAAAGGGCTTGAAGGTTGGGACAACTATTATCGATTAAATGTCGCGAATGGGAATCTGTATCGTGAGAATGAGAGATTAGAAAAACTCCAAGAAAAATTGGCAAGTGAAAATAGAGACCTGCGCGGGGTGACGAAAGAGTATCGTTTGCTTCAGAAGGCGTTGGGAGGGCGGCAGGTGGATTTTCTGCTGGAGCAGGCGAAGCAGTGCAAGAAGGCGGTGGATCGGAGGGGGAGATGAAAGGGGATTGATAAATAGCAGAGGGGAATTTTTAGGGATAGAAATGAATGATGTTGAAATTCTTGTCGAAATATGCTAACATCTCTTCGGGACTACCAAGATGGTAGGCGGTTAGCCCTCTTCCGGAGGGGCTGTGACCCTCCGTGTACATAGAAACCTGAAAGGGAATCTGAGAAAGGAGGGCGTGACGGATGTTGACGATGGAAGGACTGATAGCTGTTCTCAGCCTTTGTGTTGGATGCTTTAGTCTCGGATACGCAATTGGACGTAACGATAATCATAAAATCACAAAATAGCCGCTCCAGTCCAGAAAACTAAGCGGCTATTTTAGCGTTTAATACTGGGCTAACCGTCTATCGGTAGCTCCTGTGGGGCGTCTGTTAGAGCAGGCGTCCCTTTTCATATAGAGAATAGCATAAATTGATGGAAAGTTCAAGGGATTTTTCCCATGGAGCCAAGTGAAATGGAAAAGTATTTTTAAAGAGAAAGCGGCTGGAGAGATTGTTTTAGGATTGCATTTTATCAATCAAGGCAAAAATGACTTCCTGTTGTTCTTCGTTCAGTCTTGTCCAGCGTTCCAGTAACTTTCTTTGTGATTCCGTCAGGGAAACCGGCGTGTCGTCTTCTGCAAATACCTGAGAAAGGGTGATGCCAAAGGCCGCGCAGATTTTCTTTAAGGAGGGAATGGTTGGAACCATGTTTTTTCGATACCAGGAAGAAATCGTGGATTGAGGCAGGCCGGAGCGTTCAGCAAGCTGGTATTCAGTCCAGCCTCTTTTTTCTCGGTATGTGGTTATGGTAGCAAGGATATCTTCCATAATGTTCACCTCATTGTTTTTATCTGTAACAGATTATACCCTCCGGGTATCCCGTATCGCCATTCGGCATTTCTTAAAGTATACTTTGATAAATCGTTGCATTTTAATCATTTAAATCGTACAGTTTTAACGATATGCACAAGTAGGAGAAATCAATTTCTTTTCTTCATGTTATCGATCAGGGTTAAAACAAAGGTTTGCTGCTCCTGAGTTAAGCCCGTCCACTTTTTCAATAACGTTCGTTGAGGTTCTGTCAGGGAAACCGGTTCTTCCCCTTGGACAAACAGTTGGGAAAGCGTAATGCCGAAGGCGGTACAGATCTTTTCCAAAGAGGAAAGTGTCGGGGTTGTGTTTTTGCAATACCAGGAAGATATGGTAGACTGGGGCAGGCCGGCATGCTCTGCCAACTGATACTCCGTCCAATTTCGTTCCTCTCGATATGTGGTGATAGTCGCAAGAATACGTTCCATCGAAATCCCTCCGGTTACTTGTGTTTTTCGTAGATTATACTTTGATAGAGCGTTGTATTTTAATCGTTTTTGTCGTATAATTAAAACGATAAACAAAACTAA
>JAAWLS010000256.1 GCA_022798035.1 Lachnospiraceae bacterium
TTTTAATTATTATTTTAATCAATTATTTCTTCACTTATCCGTATTTCCAAATAAATTTTCTCCTTGCCGATTATCCTTTTACATTTATATGTATGCTGACCCTCTCTCTTCTTACCAGCGCCATTACCACCAACTTAAAACGTCAAACTGAAATTCTCGCCTTCCACGAAAAGCAGCTGATTGAGGCAGAAAAAGAAAAAATGAGAGCAAACCTTCTGCGGGCAGTTTCCCATGATTTGCGAACGCCCTTAACCAGCATTCTCGGCACCATCTCCTCCATTGAGGCCAATACGGAGAATTATAATCCAAAAGAGTGCCAGGAATTGATACACCATATTCACGATGATGCAAGCTGGCTTCTAAACATGGTGGAAAACCTCTTATCTGTCACGAAAATTCAGACTGGAGACTCCTGTTTAACCACAGTTCCAGAAATTGTGGATGAAGTCGTAGCCGAGTCTGTTACCCGCCTGAAAAAGAGAATTCCAGAAGCTCAGATTGATGTCACAATTCCTTCCGAAATTCTCATCGTTCCCATGGACGCCATGCTGATTGAGCAAGTTTTAATCAATCTTATTGAAAATGCTCTTACGCATTCCAAAAGCCAGAAACCAATCTGCCTCATTGTAGAAAATCAACCAGAACATATTTGTTTCCGAGTTTTGGACTATGGCATTGGTTTACAGGAAAATCATTTAGAACATATTTTTGACGGAACATACACTGGAAATGCCTACTCAGATACACGTAAAGGCATGGGAATCGGTCTGTCCATCTGTCAGACTATCATCTCAGCCCACCATGGAACTATTATTGCCAAAAATCACAAAAACGGAGCAGAATTTTCATTTACACTTCCAAAGGAGAACTCAAATGCATAAATTTACTGTACTTGTTGTTGAAGATGAAAAGAATATCAGTGATTTTATATCTAAAATATTATCTGCCCATAATTACCGTGTAAGCTGCGCTTCCACCGGAGCAGAGGCTCTCTCACTCTCCACCTCTCTCTGTCCCGACATTATTCTGCTGGACATGGGACTTCCCGACTTAGACGGCATGGAAATCATTCAGAGAGTACGCACCTGGTCCGGATGTCCAATTATCGTCATTTCTGCCCGCACCCAGGAGGATGACAAAGTACGCGCCTTGGACGCTGGAGCTGATGATTATCTTACCAAACCTTTTGGGACTTCAGAGCTTCTGGCCAGAATCCGTACTTCTTTGCGCCACAGCAGCAAAATAAGCAGCAACAACGGGCTTCCGCAGCAGCCTTACCGGGCAAAAGGCCTGGAAATTGATTTTTTTAAGCGCATTATCTCTATTGAGGGAAAAGCTATCCACCTCACACCAATTGAGTACAAAATCGTGGCATTTCTCGCGCAGAATTCCGGCAAAGTTATGACTTACTCTGCCGTCATGAACAATGTCTGGGGACCTTATGCAGAATCTGACAACAAAATTCTGCGGGTAAATATGGCAAATATACGCAGGAAGCTGGAAAAAAATCCTGCTCAGCCCGTCTACATTTTTACAGAAGTAGGAGTGGGCTACCGAATGGTGGATGATGAAGATAACTCATAACAGCATCCCTGCCTATAAAATTCATACGTGAAAAGGACGCTGAAACTAGGTTATATTTAACTAATCTTAAGAAAATACCCATTGTTTTTTTTCATGGTGTTGTATAAAATAATATCGACATGTTATATACAAATTTATCATGAAGGGTAGTGAAGGATATGCATCCACAAAAAAGAAGAAATCAAAAAAGAAGAAGGAGAAATCAGGAAGCCCGGATTCTTGTCTGTATTGTCCTGCTGGCTGTTGTTCTCATAGCCGGCATCGGAATTGTCAACGCGTTCAAACCTTCCGACAAAAAGGCAGACAACAAGACCAGCCAGCAGCAAAATGCTTCTTCTGAAAAAAAAGATACATCAAAACAAACGCAAAAAGAAACTGATAAATCAGAAAACGCTTCCAAAACAGAACAAAAAGACAGCCCAGCGGATGAAAAAGAAAACGACAAACCGTTCACTCTCGCTGATTTGGACAACCCGGAAGGATTTGACATAAGGCCAACAGAAAACGGCATCGTGCTGCAGAATCAGCAGATTGACCTCGCCTCTTTGGATAACACCGGACTGGACTGGGGACAAGGCGGGGATAAGGACCAGTGGAACCGTCCGGCAGGATGTATGCAGTATCAGGAAAAATACGGCAAATACAGTTCTTATTTTATCAAAGATGAGCCAGAGAAAAAGGTGATTTATCTGACTCTCGATGAGGGATATGAGTACGGCTGTTCTCCCAGGATTTTAGACACTCTGAAGGAAAAAAACGTACATGCTGTTTTCTTTGTCACCAAATCTTTTGCAGAACAAAATCCTGATTTGGTACGCCGTATGATTGCAGAGGGACACGAAGTAGGCAACCACAGCGTCACCCATCCCGCAGCAGGCCTTCCTTCCCAGACCATAGAGCAGCAAACCAATGAAGTTATGGGAAATCACAATTATATCAAAGAACAGTTCGGCTATGACATGCACCTGTTCCGCTATCCGGCTGGAAAGTTCAGCGAACAGTCCATAGCGCTGCTCAACAACTTAAATTATAAAAGCGTTTTCTGGAGCTTTGCATATTTGGATTACGATGTCAATAACCAGCCAAATCCTGCGGAAAGTCTGCAGAAACTAATGGACTGCCTGCACCCAGGCGCTATATATCTGCTTCATGCAGAATCGGAAACAAATACTCAGATACTTGGAGATTTTATCGACCAGGCAAGAGCGCAGGGATATGAATTCAAAGTCTTTGAGTAACCGTTCAAAATGCCGCGGCCAACAAGCTGGCGGCATTTTAACTTTTCAATCGCCACCCTGAGAGCCAATCATCACCCTGAAAACGGAGGTTTCCAATGTTTTACGAGGAAATTGCAGAAAGATTCATCGCACGTCTGACTGCATACACCGATTACAATATCAACATCATGAACAACAAAGGCATTATTATTGCCAGCCGGAATCCAGAGCGAATCGGCACCTTCCATGAAATTGCCTTTGATATTGTCACAAACAGAAAAGACATGATAGAAGTCACAGAAAGCAGCAAATTTGTCGGTGTCTATCCTGGTGTAAATCTGCTGCTCACCCAAAACGGCCTTCCCGTAGGCGTTATCGGCGTCACCGGCGCCCCGCCGGAAGTAAAGCCTGTTGCGCTGATTATCAAAATGGCAATGGAAACTATGCTGGAGTACGAATATCAAAAAGAATTATCCAACAAACGGCAGAATCTGAAGGAGCGTTTTATCCACCAGCTCCTCTACGATAGAGACCCGGACCATCTGGAACTTAGAGTTCTGGCGGAGAAATTGAACTATCGGGAAGAATACCTTAGAATTCCTATTCTCTGCAGCACCCCAAAGGGAGAACATTCGGAATCCTTTCAGAGAAAAATCAAAACCAGCACTCTCCATACCAGCCAGGACATCTCCATTATCACTCGAAATAAGCAGCTGCTGATTTTTAAAACTCTGTCCAAGTATTCTGATATTTTATCTGATT
>JAAWLS010000257.1 GCA_022798035.1 Lachnospiraceae bacterium
AGGAATCGTGAAGGGCTCACTGGTACTGGTGGGCGGAGACCCTGGCATTGGAAAATCCACACTGCTGCTGCAAGTGTGCAGAAATTTGGCGGAATCCATGGAAGTGTTATATATTTCTGGAGAGGAATCACTGCAGCAGATTAAGATGCGGGCCCAGCGCATTGGACAGTTTTCAGACAACCTTCAGTTGTTCTGTGAGACCAGTATGGAACGGATTGAACAGGTGGTAGAGAGACAGAAGCCGCAGGTTGTGATTATTGACTCCATTCAAACTGTGTACAGTGAGGATGTGTCCTCTGCGCCGGGAAGTGTGTCCCAGGTGCGGGAGACTACAGGCCGCTTGATGCAGATTGCCAAGGGAAAGGAGATTACAATTTTTATTGTGGGACATGTGACAAAAGAAGGCGTGGTGGCAGGCCCTAGAGTGTTGGAACATATGGTTGACACAGTGCTTTATTTTGAGGGAGACCGTCATGCCTCTTATCGAATTCTGCGGGGTGTCAAAAACCGGTTTGGCTCTACCAACGAAATTGGCGTATTTGAAATGCGGGAGGCAGGTTTGACGGAGGTGGTAAATCCTTCCGAGTTTATGCTGAACGGGAAACCTCAGGGAGCTTCAGGCTCCGTGGTAGCCTGCTCCATGGAGGGCACCCGTCCCATTTTGGTGGAAATTCAGGCCTTAGTCTGTCACAGCAATTTTGGGATTCCCAGAAGAACGGCGGCAGGAACTGATTTAAACCGGGTTAATCTTTTGATGGCAGTGCTGGAAAAGCGGGCAGGCATGGCCCTCTCTTCCTGTGACGCCTATGTGAATATTGCCGGAGGAATCCGCATGAATGAGCCGGCCATTGATTTGGGAATTGTTATGGCTCTGGCTTCCAGCTTCCAGGACAAAGCCATCGACGAGAAAATCATCTGCTTTGGAGAAGTGGGATTGAGCGGGGAAGTCCGTGCCGTCAATATGGCTCAGCAGCGTGTGACGGAGGCAAAGAAATTGGGATTTGACACCTGTATTCTGCCCAAAGTATCTGTGGCAGGCTTGACAGATACCAAAGGAATCCGAATTATCGGAGCGGCAAGTATCCGGGAAGCCATTGGGCAGATTATTTGAAAAATATAAAATAAAAACAGACGATTCAACTTGTTTGAATCGTCTGTTTTTATTTACCCGGTATCTTAGTGGTTCTTAGCAGAAAATTTGGCCTTATCTTTCTGTACCGCAGTTATTTTCTGTATAAAATCCGAATAGAATTCAGCACACACAGCATGGCGACGCCGCTGTCTGCAAATACGGCCATCCACATGGAAGCATAGCCGGTGAGACCTAGTACCATAACCAGGGCTTTGACTGCCAGAGCAAATACAACATTCTGCCAGGCAATCTTTGTGGCGGCTTTGGCAATTGTGATGGAATCCGGCACAGCGTTCATATTGGAAGTCATAAATACGACATCCGCAGCCTCTATGGCGGCGTCTGCTCCGCTGCCCATAGCGGCTCCCACGTCTGCACCTGCCAGAACGGGAGCATCGTTGATGCCATCCCCCACGAACATGACAGCGCCGTTTTTTTCACGTATTTCCTGTAATTTTGAAAGTTTATCTTCTGGCAGTAGTTTGGCATGTATCTCTTCGATTCCAGTTTCTTCTGCCACAGCCTGAGCGCTTTCGTGGGCATCTCCAGTCAGCATGGCTGTAGTAATGTGCAGATTTTTCAGAGAAGTTATGGCCTGTGCAGCTTCTGGTTTGACAGTATCTGATATCATGATGCATCCTGCCAGAAAGCCGTTCAGAGCCAGAAATACTTCTGTACCGAAAGTGTTTTGTGCACATTCTGATAAGTCCACATGAAATTTTTCCATTAATTTCCGGTTTCCAATTAGGGCGTCTCCGACAGATAAGGAAGCCTGGATGCCGTGGCCTGCAATTTCACTGAGGGAATCCGCCTCTTCCAAAACAAGTCCTTTTTCCTGGGCGGCAGTTAAAATGCTTGCGCCGATGGGGTGGGTGGAGTGCTGCTCCAGGCTGGCGCAGAATTTCAATATTTCATCTGGAGTATAGCGGCCAAAAGGCATGATATTCTGCACCACGAAATTTCCTTTGGTGATGGTTCCTGTTTTATCCATAACAACTGTGGAAATGTCTTTTAAGGCCTCCATGGATACGCCGCCTTTGAATAGAATTCCTTTCTTGGAGCCGGCGCCTATGCCGGAGAAAAAGGCCAGGGGAACGCTTAAAACCAGGGCGCAGGGACAGCTGATAACCAAAAAAGTCAGTGCAGTGTAAATCCAGTGATTCCAGTCTCCCGTCAGAAGAGAAGGCACAATTGCAGTGGCCAATGCGGCAGCTACCACAAAGGGGGTATAGATTCTGGAAAATCTTGTAATAAAGCGGTCAATTTTCGGTTTGCTGGCGGCGGCATTTTCTACGGAATCCAGAATTCGTGTTACCATAGAATTTTCCAGGGAATTTTTTACACGAAGTTTCAGCTGGCCGGAAGTATTGATGCATCCGGAAGTCACATCATCTCCCGCAGAAATTTTCACAGGAACCGGTTCTCCAGTGATAGGAGAAGTATCTAACCGGCTTTCCCCATCAATTACGGTTCCATCCAGAGGAATCCGGTCGCCGGGCCGCACCAGAAGAATATCATCTGGTCTGGCGTCTTCGGCGGGAATTACCTTCGTGTCATTTCCGCATATGAGAGTAACAACTTCCGGACGTAAATCCACCGCCTCCATAATCTGGGAACGACTGCGGGCAACGGCCGTTTCCTCAAAGTATTCTCCGATACGGTAAAACAGCATGACCCCCACAGCCTCCGGAAAATTTCCGATGGCAAATGCACCGAGAGTTGCGATGCTCATCAAAAAGTTTTCGTCGAATACCTGTCCTTTTGTCAAATTTTTTAAGGCGGTGAGTACAATTTGTCCGCCCAGAATCAGATATGAGATAACAAAAACAGCTGAGGGTAAAATAGCCTTCCCTATGTTGAAATATTCCAAAACTTCGCCAAGCCCGAAGAGAAAAGCGCCTGCCAGAATAGAAATAAGGTCGATTTGCTGTTGGCTGAATCTGCCTTTTTGCTGCTCTGTCTGAGAGGCCTGAAGCGATTTTTTCCCCTTTTGGGAAGTGTGCTGCCTGCTCACCACCACTTCCGATTCAATAGAAGAGCAGATGTCTTGAAATTTTGCAGTCAATGCGGCCTCGTCTTGTGCGGCTTTTGGAGTGACAGCTACCCGTAATTGCTTTGTGGCAAAAGTCAGAACAGCGTCGTTTACTTCCGGCAAATCGTTGATGCGCCGTTCCATTTTGGCGGCACAGTTGGCACACCCAAGATGTTCTACCAGAAAGGTGAGTTTTATACCGTTGGATGAAACATGTTTTTCCTGATGACTGTGTTCCTGGTGGTGCTCCTGCCCACAGGAACAGGAATCTGCATGCACATGTTCATGCTCGTGCTCACAGGAACAAGAGTCTGTGTGCGTATGTTCATGCTCGTGCTCACAGGAACAAGAGTCTGTGTGCGTATGTTCATGCTCGTGCTCACAGGAACAAGA
>JAAWLS010000258.1 GCA_022798035.1 Lachnospiraceae bacterium
AGGAAACAGAAAAAATTTTTGGTGAGGATAAAGCAAAAAAAGCCATTTATTTTGATTTTTTTCATGAATGAAAGAATCATTTTGTATCTTATTTCATACAAATATTTCTTGTTTTGTAGAATAATCAAAGGTCTTTGAATAAAAAGAATATGGATGTAGATTTGTTATAACAGGATTCAGGCATCATTGACACCTGAATCCTGATAAAAATTTTAGGAATCGAGAAAAATGCAGGCCTTTTTGGCTAAATCATTCCCAGCAGGGACTGCCACATTTTCTTTTTGGCCGTAATTTCTCCGTCCGTAGTTTTGTAATGCAGGACATTTTTCTGATAAGAGATGACAGCAGATTCCATTCCTTTTCCAAAGTGAGGGGATGCGCCCTGGTCCGCCTCAACAGCTCCATTGTAATATCCCAAAGCCTTCATTCTACGTTCCAAAGGTGTTACAACTTGGTGGTATTTATTGACATTTCTGGAAACAGTTACGGTGTTGTTGAGAGTTTCTGTTCCGGCAATGCCGTCAGGGTTGGAGCCAGTGGCTTTTTGAACATCCAGGATGAACTGTTTTTGGGTATAGGAAGAATCTTGCCCAGTTCCCGATGCATTGCCGCCGGAATAGATAACCGTTCCGTTTTCGTCATAAACGTTCTGGCCTGATTTGCAGTCTGCAATAGCAAAATCTTTGTTGCGGTAAGCGCCGGTCTGATTCAGACAGATTCCATTTTTCCAGCCGGAACCTACCCGATACCATATTTCCTTTGCCGGGTCTTTGCCGGGCTCAGTTTCCGGAGAATCTTTTGATGGCTGACCGATTTGTTTTTTAAAATCTTCCCATAATTCCGGACGGTCCATCATATTTCTGGGACAGTATTTTCCTGTTGCATCAAAGTGGCGGATAACTCGATTGGCAGGAATGTTTGTCTGCTGAATTAAATATTTCACCAGCTCAATGGCATTGCTGCGGGCTTTTGTGTAATCGCCGTCTTTGTTGACACAGATTTCAATATTGATTGTGTTGCGGTTTGTAGCATCGTGAATGGAGTGTTCGCCCCCATATTCGTGCCCCACGGAGAAAGTTCCGTCTGCGTGGCTGGCGGCCTGGTAGGCGCCGTCTGAGCCGCTGTAATAGTGGACGGAAGTACTTAAATGTCCGGCTGCCTGTGCAGAAGCGTGACGCTGTGCATCCGCTCCTGCTGAAAAATTATCCGTTTCGTGGATGACGATATATTTAGGAGAATTTTTTCCAGTATAGGTGTTTTGCGTTGAGATGTAGTCTTTGTTAATATTCATAGTTTTTCCTCTTTTCTTTTTCTTTTATTGAATGCAGTTATTGTTACGTTTGTGAATTTTGCTGTTGATTTTTTGTGCTTAACAGAGAGTTTCTGATTTGTCCAGTTCCGGCAGGCCTGCCGCTGATGTCAGCAGGGAAGCTATTCCGGCCAGAGCTGCAGTGCCCAAAACAGTCGCCCAATCCACTGCGCTGATGGCAGCGGCGGCAGGAAGCATGGCTGCCGCTGTCTGCGCCATGGTTTTAACAGCACGGATTCCGGCCGCTTTCAGCCAACACATGGCTTTTTCATTTCGTTTGTTTTTGTTCATGAAATTTCCCTTCTTTCTGTAAACTTTTCTTTTAATTTTTCATCGAAAGTTTCATCTTCTTCCGGCATTGCCAGAAGGGTATTGTAGAGTTTTGTAGCTACGTCGTTTCCGCCAAGGTTGTGATAGGATTTATATGCCTTTTTCACAGATTCTTTGGCGTAAATCGGACAGTAACCTCTGTCCTGATATTTGTTATAATTCTGGACAATGCTTTCTCTGAGAAGACTCTGAACGCCTTCTGCAATGGCGGAGCTCTTCATCTGTTCGTCTTGCAGGCGTTTTTTTACGTCCCGGTAAAGACAGCCCAGAATAAAAGTGACGGTGGCGAAGAGCCATTCCAGCCAGTTTTGCTGGATAAATTGTAGAATGTACATGAAGTTCACCTCCTTTCCGTGGGGCGATGTTTTATGATTCCTGGTGTTTGAAGGCTATGCAAAAAAAGCACTTAAAAGTGCTTTTCTGAAAATAAGGGTATAGGGTGTAAGAGTTTTTTGTTGAGTACACATTTGATTTAAGCAATTCTTTTCCACATGTAGCAAGTGATATATGGCTGAATGGTACTGATACTGCCTGCGGTACCTGTAAATCCATGATTATGAGAATTGCCAGAACCGTTAGGTCCGGAATTAAAAGCTGTTGAATTGGCAGTGGAACCACTTGCTGCACCAGAATAAAAAACTGCTGAATTGGCAGTAGAGCCAGCTGCCGCATTTGTAGTTCCGCTTAAAGAATGCCCATGAGAGGCATTAATATTCACAGTATCTGTATAAGTTGTAGAGTTTCCGGTTTTTCTAACTGTGGCATAGCCAACAGCTCCACCGTTCACATTGTTTTTGGAAATAATTCCACTGGTACTAATGCCAGAAGTGTCCGACTGCACTGCAAAATTCCATAAGTTTCCAGACAGGGTAATTGAGTTTGTCGATGCAGAAAAATTGTGTGTGTGGTTATTTAATCCATGACTATGAGCACCAATAGTATGTGTATGGTTATTTAATCCATGACTGTGAGCACCGACAGAATGTGCATGAGATGGAATTTCTGCTGTTGTCAATGTGTGATAGCCTACGGTACCAACTGGTGTATAAGAAACCGAACTTGCCCCTCCAGCTTTTTCTACGGCATTGAAATTTCCCTCACCAGTATTGACGCCAACAGGCACTCTTCCAATTCCCCATGCTTCCCAGGTACCGCCAAAAAGAGTGCCTGGATTTGCAGAATTAACACTCATATAAATGGCTCCGACTGGATAAACACGTTCTAATAAATCCGTGTTTAGCTTACTAAGTGCTCCCGTTACAGTTCCATTTCCAATAGAAGTGATATTGGCGGTGCCGAGAAGTCCATAAAGATATCTTACGTTCTTCATCATGGTGGAAAGTTTGTGGAAGAGAGAGTTGTGCTTCTCGCCGCTGGCAAGGTCTGCCACATCCGTCCAGCTGTTTTGGGTTTCTGCAGTGGGAAAGGTGACAGTATTGTTCTGGGAGTCTCCGTCAGCAGGCAGAGCCCCTAAATGTTCCGGGGTGAGGTTCACCTGTCCCTGGCGGAACGAGGCCTCTGCACTGCCTTTGATGCCTGTGACTGGCGTCTCGCCTATGTAGTTGGGAACGTTTACCACGTTCATGCTGGCGCCTGCACACAGCAGAATAGGAATGTCCACGGAAGGCTTAGAGGCGGCGGAGAAGCTCAGGCCGGAAGTTTCGGAGTAAGCAGTGATGTTAATTTCAGACTCCAGCAAAGCATTTTCCTGCTCCGAGGCTGCGTCGGGATGTATTTCCACACTGCAGCTGTTATAACTTTGAAGTTCTGATACGGCAACGGTCTGGGTGTAGGGGGCTTCCGTGCCTGTCCAGGAAGAAGCAGAGAGGGTGATGGGAATCTCTGTGATATTGGCATAAGAGTCAATTCGTTTCTTGTC
>JAAWLS010000259.1 GCA_022798035.1 Lachnospiraceae bacterium
CATGCTGTCAAGATTCAGTGTGAAAAAACCCTATACCGTAATCGTAGGAATTGTGCTGATTATTATTTTAGGAGCGGTATCTCTAAGCAAGATGAGCACAGATTTGCTCCCAAGTATTAATCTGCCTTACGCAATTGTGATTACTACGTATCCGGGCGCAAGTCCGGAACAGGTGGAGGGTGCAGTGACGCAGCCCATTGAGGCGGCTATGGCCAGCACTTCCAATATCAAAAATATCAGTTCAAATTCTTCTAATAATATGTCTATGGTGATTCTGGAATTTGAACAGACGGCTAATATGGACTCCATTACCGTGGAAATGCGTGAGAGTCTGGACCAGATTCGGGGAAACTGGCCGGACACGGTTGGGAATCCCATCATCATGAAATTGAATCCGGATATGATGCCCATCATGATTGCTGCACTGGAAGTGGAGGGAATGGACAGTCTGGAAATTGCAGATTTTACAGAAAAAGAGTTGATTCCGGATATTGAAAGTGTGGAAGGCGTTGCCTCCGTGACCGGCACAGGACTGATTCAGGAATCGATACGAGTGACTCTGAGCCAGGAGAAAATTGATGCAGTCAATGAGAAAATTATGGCATCTTTGGATGCAAAATTTTCTGATGCAGAGAATGAAATGAATTCTGCTGAGAGCAAAATCAACAGCGGAAAAAATGAACTGGACAGCGGCAAGGCGGAGATGGCGAATCAAATCAGTGACGCTCAGAATCAGCTGAACGATAAGAAAATTGAGCTGTTTCAGACAGAGACGGATTTGAACAGTAAGCTGGCGGAGATGCGGCAGACAAAGAGCGACACAGAAGAGGGAATCAAGGCCTTGAAAGAGCTTCAAAGCCAGGTAAAGACGCTGACAGAATCCAAATCACAGCTGGAAAAGGGAATTAAGGAGCTGGAATCCCAGCTCAAAGAACTCCAGAGCCAGGCGGAGGAACTGGAAGCGGCCTTAGCCCAGCTTCAGGCTGTTCCGTCGCCAGACGAGAAAATGCAGGCTCAGATTATTCAGCTGCAGGAGCAGTCCGGAAAACTTCAGTCGGCGCTGGAGAAGCTGCAGGGGCAGCTGACAGAACTGCAGGGACAGCTTGCCCAGGTGGAGAATGGACTGGCCGCTATAAAATCGGAGCTGGCCTCTCAGGAAGGCAGCACTCTGAAAACGGACGCTTCCGACAAAGCTCTGACAGAGTATATTGCGCAGTCCATCACACAGGCGGAACAGGGCCTGGTTCAAATCAATGGAGGAATTGCGGCTATTGAGACAGGACTGCAGAGTGTCGCAGAGGGCAAGACTACAGTAAATGATATGCTGGCAGCTCTGAATCAGAGCCAGATTACCAGCTCAGTGGAAATGGGAAGCGCTTCTGCCCAGCTTGCCAGCGGGGAAGAGAAATTAAAAGAATCCAAAGAAACATTTGAGGACACCAAGAAAGAAGCATATGATTCCGCAGATTTGAATCAGATTCTGACGATGGAGACTTTGACGAATCTGTTGACAGCCCAGAACTTTTCCATGCCTGCCGGCTATATTACAGATGACAAAGAGCGTTATATGGTGCGCGTGGGAGATGCAGTAGACAGTGTGGAAGCTCTGGAAAATATGGTGCTGATGGACTTGGGAATGGACGGGGTGGACACCATACATATGTCTGATGTGGCTGACATTGCAGTGGTGGACGACTCGGCAGAATCTTATGCAAAATTAAATGGCCGGCCGGGTGTTATGCTCTCAGTGGAAAAACAGACAGGGTATTCTACCGGAGATGTGACAAAACGGATTTATGATAAAATTGACAGCATGAAGAAAATAAATGAGAATCTGGAAGTATCTGTTATGATGGACCAGGGTGTCTACATTGACATGATTGTGGATTCTGTGCTGAACAATATGATTTTCGGTGCGGCTCTTGCTATTATTATTCTGCTGTTGTTTTTGAAAGATATTAAACCCACGCTGGTGATTGCAGTGTCGATTCCCATATCAGTGATTTTTGCGGTGGTGCTGATGTATTTCAGCGGCGTAACATTGAATATGATTTCCCTGTCAGGTCTGGCTCTTGGAATCGGTATGCTGGTGGATAACTCCATTGTGGTAATCGAGAACATTTACCGCATGAGAAATGAAGGACTCTCTGCCCGCAAAGCAGCGGTGGAAGGAGCGAAACAGGTAAGCGGAGCCATTACGGCTTCCACGCTGACTACAGTCTGCGTGTTTGCGCCCATTGTATTTACAGAGGGAATTACAAGGCAGCTTTTCGTGGATATGGGGCTCACCATTGCCTATTCTCTGCTGGCCAGCCTGGTGATTGCACTTACCTTTGTACCCATGATGGGTTCTAAGATGCTGAAGAAAACCAAGGAGATGAAGCATCCCTGGTTTGACAAATTCCAGGAAAGTTATGGTGTGGTTCTTGAAAAAATGCTTCGAATAAAACCCTTGGTGATTCTGGTGATTGCGGCGCTTCTTGTGGTGAGCATGAAGGCGGCAGTGTCCCGGGGAACCGCTTTTTTCCCGGATATGGAGAGTACGCAGATGTCTGTAGAAATTGTGCCGCCGGAGGGTGCGGAATTTGAAGATGCCTGCAGGATGGCAGATGAGGTTACAGAGAAGATTCAAACCATTGATGATGTGGAATCTGTGGGAGCCATGGCGGGCGGCAGCGGAATTGCAGCAAATATGATGGGCGGAAGCGACGGCAATATCACCCTTTATATTATTGTAAAGGAAGACAAGAAGCTCACCAACAATGAAATTGCAGAGAAAATCACAGATTTGACAAAAGATATGGAGGGAGAAATCAATGTCAGCAGCTCCAATATGGATATGGGAGCGCTGGCCGGCGATGGACTGTCCATACGAATCAAAGGCCGCGATTTGGATAAACTGCAGAGCCTGGCGAAAGATGTAGCCGTAATTGTGGAAAAAGTAGAGGGAACTGCAGAGGTATCAGACGGCATGCAGGAGTCAGAGAAAGAATTCAGAATCACCGTGGATAAGGAGAAGGCTGCGAAATACGGTATGACGGTGGCCCAGATTTATCAGCTGGTGTATGAGAGAATGGAAAACGAGACTTCGGACGATACTATCTCCACAGATATCAAAGACTACGATGTATTTCTGGAGAGCGTGGAGCAGAAAGAGGCTTCCTTAAAGAATTTGAAAGAACTTACTTTTACTTACAAGGATAAAGAGGAGGGAGAAGAAAAAGAGATATCCATTTCCGAAGTGGCACAATTCGAGGAGATGGAGAGCCTTACTGCCATCAGCCGCGACGGACAGGAACGTTACATTACAGTGTCGGCTCAGATTGCAGAAGGACATAATGTAGGACTAGTGGGCAGCAAAGTAAATAAAGCCATTGCAGATTATGAGCTGCCGGAAGGATATTCGATGGAAATGACCGGAGAGGACGAGATGATTAACGAGGCAATGGAACAGCTGATGCTGATGCTGATTTTGGCAATTGCCTTTATCTATTTGATTATGGT
>JAAWLS010000260.1 GCA_022798035.1 Lachnospiraceae bacterium
ATCCTTCTGCCTCCGCCTCCGAGAGTAAGTTCTTCCCTGGTTCCATAGGCAGTCTGATAAGACGCTCCCTCTGGTATTATTTTTCTCACAATATCTTTGATTCTCTGTTTCTCTTCGCTGTTCTCGCCCTTTTTTTCATCTATTGACATCTTTACATACACGATAATAAAAAGAACAACCAAGGCAGCTGCTCCCACGATAACATATTTTGTCATAACACTCTCTCCGCTTCTCTTAACGATATTTTGTCTCTGTGCTGTATTTCACATAAGCCGGTTATTCACTCAAATACTTTCGAAATACGCACGATTAAAATTCTTTTTTCCATTTTTGATATAGGTGATGTCAAAGTTCCTCACTTCTGTGCACATATATGTCCGGGCAAACAAAGAGTAACTGGATTTTACTTCCATAAAAGAAATCTGCCCAAGCTCCGTCAGCATCCACGGTCTTTTGCGAATCACAATTCCATTTTCATAAAAAGCAATCATATCCCGGCAGTGAATCAGAGGAAAAGACACCCACAAAACTGCCGCCAGCACAATAAAGCCCACCAAACATACGGCCAGCACGCTGGAGGGCGGCCCCTGGGGTGGATTGCTTCTCACCCCTGCCAACACAATAATCCCTGCCAGTAAAAAGCGAAGCATAAACCGGAATATAATTTTTCCCACATTGGCGTGAGCCTCTGTCAGTTTCTTACCTATATTTTGTTCTTCCTGCACTGTATTCTCCTCCCGCTTAGTCTTTTGATGAAAAACTTGTTCTCGAACAATCGACTTCTCAGATTCGTCAGCTCTCAGTTAATTCTTCAGAGATTCCTCCTGCAGTTTATCAAGTTCTGCCATACACTCATCCACTGACGCGCCGTTTAACAGATTCCGCACAATCAGACATACATTTCCCCACTGTTCCATTTTTAGATTCGCATTGGAGCCAAGTACATAAACTCCCTCGTTCACTCTGTCATTCAAAGGTTTCAACGCATTCACGCATTCTACCTCTACATTTTTTGATGGAGATATCACCCTATTCGTCTCTGCGTATAACTGCAGCGCTTCATCCGAAAGTATCACATTCAGAGTATCTATGGTATCTTTCATGTGCTCTGCCTTTGCATTTACCCCATATCCTGACATAGACATCACAGGCATCTGCCCCCGGCTGCTGGGAAATCCGATAACCTGCAGATTAAAATCCACCTTTCCGTACGCAGTGTCCGCATTGGCAGCACCCCAGTATGCCATGACAATCGGTGTCTTCTGCTCCTTAAAATCAGGTCCCTCTCCTTCAATCGCTTCATAAGTATAAGCTGCTTCAGCGTCAATATAATCTTTGTCAATCAATTCCTGTAAAAATTCAAATCCAGGCCGCATGTACTCGCTGAACTTTGCCTCTCCGCTGTTAAGAGCCGCAATTTCTTCCTCCGTATGGCCTCCATTGTACAAATCCGCATACGCCTGAGCAAATACAAAGTTTTCCAGCCACCAGCGGTTCGCACCCACAGGCGTCTCAATTCCGTTCTCTTTAAACACACGGCAGCATTCCAAAAATTCTTCTGGGGTGTTAGGCAGCTCCAGATGGTACTCATCAAACATATCTTGATTCACAAATAGGCCGTAAGCCACCACCTCCTGAGGAATCGCCACTAATTTCCCATTCACTGTATTAGAAATTTTTACAACCTCACGCAGATTTTCTACATTGTCAAGAGAGGATAAATCAGCCAGTCTTCCCTCCTCTCCCAATTTCTGAATTGTATCAGGATTTAAGAGATACAAATCATCCATGCCGCTCCGCACCCGGTCAAGGGTTACATCATCATATGTTTTCTCTTCATAATTTTCTGCCGTATATGTTCTGTATTCCACAGTCAGACCCAATTTCTCTTCCGCCATCCCAATTGTCAGGTCAAAGGCCGTTCTTGCAATATTGCTTGCGTCTGGATTTGACTTCTCCATAGGGCCAAACAGCAGAACTACTTTTTCCTCTCCATCCTGACTGTTTATCAAATTTCTGTCAGGCGCCTCTTTGTTTCCGCAGGCTGCTACTACAAAAAGCATACTTCCTGCAATACAAATTCCCAGCAGTCTCTTTCCCACTTTTTTCATAGCTCTATTCCTTTCCCTTTATACACTGATGTACGGTCCGTTTCAACAGGCCCATATCAATGGGTTTCGCAATATGAGCGTCCATTCCCGCATCCAAAGCATCTTTCACATCCTCTGCAAAAGCGTTTGCTGTCATGGCAATAATCGGGATTGTCTTTGCATCTTCACGGTTCAGCAGGCGGATTGCTTTTGTTGCCTCATAACCATTCATCACAGGCATCTGAACATCCATCAAGACTGCGTCAAATTCCCCAGCAGCCGCGCTGTCAAAACGCTCCACCGCCAGTTTTCCGTTCTCTGCAATCTCGCAGACTGCACCTTCCAGGCTCAAAAGTTCTGACAAGATTTCCGCATTGATTTCATTGTCCTCTGCCACAAGAAAATGAAGACCTTCCAGACTCTCATCTGCTTCCTCCTGTTGGTTCTCATCGGCATCCGTACGTATTTCCAGAATCTTTTCTTTTAATGCAGATACAAAAAACGGTTTACTCAAAAATCCATCTATTCCCGCTTCTGAAGCTTCACTTTCAATTTCATCCCAGTCATAAGCTGTCAGAAACAAAATCGGAATGTGTTTTGGCACAGCAGAGCGAATCCTTTTCGCTGTTTCAATTCCATCCATACCCGGCATTTTCCAGTCCAGCAGAATCACATGATACGGTTTTTCCTGCTCATAAGCGGCGCATGCTTTCTCAATTCCCGCTTCCCCACTGAGAGAAACGTCTACTTCAACGCCTGTGTCCTCCATCAGCGCCTGCACATTCCGGCAGATATCTTCCTCATCATCCACTACCATAACTCTGGAAACTCCGTGGTTTTTCCAGAACTGTTCATCTATGCTTTCCTCCGGTATGCGAAGTTCCAAATCAACGGTAAAGCAGCTTCCCTTATCCACCTCACTGAATACTTCTATGGTGCCTCCCATCAGCTCCACAATATTTTTGGTAATCGCCATGCCCAGTCCGGTTCCCTGCACTTTGTTGGTGGTACTGTTCTCTGCTCTGGTAAAAGCGTCAAAAATCACTTCCAGATATTCCGGCGTCATGCCGAATCCATTGTCCTCCACCTCAATTCGAATTCGTTCAAACTGGCTGGAACGCTGTTCCAATCCAATCATACGGAACCATATATTCCCGCCTTCCGGCGTATATTTCACTGCGTTGGAAAGCAGATTAATCAAAATCTGATTAATCCTTGTCTCATCCCCTATCAAACATTCATGTTTAATCCCTGTCACTGTAACATCGAAATTCTGCCCTTTCGCCTTTGCCATAGGACGAATAATGGCATCCACAGAGGAAACCATATTGTTCAGCATAAACTCCCCAATTGTAAGAACCACTTTTCCGCTTTCAATCTTGGAGACGTCCAGCACATCATT
>JAAWLS010000261.1 GCA_022798035.1 Lachnospiraceae bacterium
GCTGCAATATACTGGTCCAGAGCAATCGTCATATTTCCTCGGTTAAAGGCGTCAATTCCCATCACATTGTGAGACCTCATCAGCATTTTCCACTGAGCTGCCTTCTGCTGATTGACAATGGCGTCCGTCAGATAAACAATCAAATTCTGATGGTCATTCAGGCAAAAATACCCTTCCGCCAGATAATAATAGGCAAACCCCAGCAGATAAGAATCTTTCATTTCCTTTCCAACCTCAATCATTTTCCGGCAGTCGTCCATATAGGGCTCGCCTCTCTCATAACGGCCTTTCATGATTTTATCTGCCAATTCTTGAATTTCGCTTTTGTAATTCGTAAAATCCATCATTCTATTCCTCCATGTCAAAGACATTCCCTTCCGCCAAAAGCGTCCGCTGTCTTTGACACTCTAATCAACTCAGCAGATTTCTGCTCCGGAAGGCATATTTTTCTCCGGCACTACCAACGCCAATTCTCCCGCCTCGTTTTCTGCGCACAAAAGCATTCCTTCTGATAATACTCCTGCCAGTTTCGCAGGCTTCAAGTTCACCAGTACCATGACTTTTTTCCCTACCATTTCTTCCGGTGAGTAATACTTCCGAATACCCGATACAATCTGTTTCACCTGGCTTCCAATCTTCACCTGGGAACACAGCAGTTTTTTGGACTTAGCCACCGCCTCGCAGGCGATAATCTCTCCTACCTGGAACTGCATTTTCATAAAATCATCGTATTCTATCTCTGCCTTTGGTTCTATATCAATGCCAGGCTCCTGCCCGGCTTCACTTTTCTCTTCCTCAGATTCCGGATGAAGTTCTTCCACTTTTGCAAAGACATCTTCCAGTTTCATACGCTCAAAGAGAATTTCCGGCTGCTCTGTTACCCTTGTTCCGCTGGCATAATGTCCGAATGTGTTCAGCTCTTCATAGGGCACCTCAAACGCATTGAGCTGTGCCAGAATTTTCTCAGAAGTCTCCGGCATAAAGCTCTTCAGAAGGCTGGCTCCAATGGTAATGCTCTCTACCAAATTGTACAGTACTGTGGCAAGCCGGGGCTTTGAAGCCTCTTCTTTTGCCAAAATCCAGGGTGTTGTCTCGTCAATATATTTGTTGCAGCGTTTAAAGAGATTAAAAATTTCCGTGAGGGCGTCTGCCACCCGCAGCTCGTTCATCTTGGAAACTACTGTCTCCACTGTGCCTGTCGCTACTTTTTTCAAGTCGTCATCCACTGCTTCCGCCACGTTTTCATTGCGCACTTCCCCGTCAAAATATTTATTGCTCATAGAAATGGTTCTGTTTACCAGATTGCCCAGCGTATTTGCCAAATCAGAATTGCGTCGCTCCGTCACAAGCTCCCAAGAAATCACGCCGTCATTTTCAAAAGGCATTTCGTGAAGGAGGAAATAGCGGACAGCGTCCACACCGAACACCTCTGTCATCTCATCGGCATACAGCACGTTTCCTTTGGATTTGCTCATCTTGCCGTCTCCCTGCAGCAGCCAGGGATGTCCGAAAATCTGTTTCGGCAGAGGCAAATCCAGGGCCATCAGGAAAATAGGCCAGTAAATCGTATGGAAACGAATGATATCTTTTCCAATCAGGTGCAGCTCTGCCGGCCAATTTTTCTGGAAGAGCTCGCTGGAATTTCCCTCTGCATCATATCCTATCTTGGTAATGTAGTTGCTCAAAGCGTCCAGCCAAACGTAAATGACATGTTTAGGGTCAAAATCTACCGTGATTCCCCAGCTGAAAGATGTCCTGGACACGCACAAATCCTGAAGTCCCGGCAGTAAAAAGTTGTTCATCATCTCATTTTTGCGGGACACCGGCTGAATAAAATCCGGATGTGTATTGATGTGCTCAATCAAACGGTCTGCATATTTACTCATCTTAAAGAAATATGCTTCCTCTTTGGCAGGCTGAACCTCTCCGCCGCAGTCTGGGCATTTTCCGTCCACTAACTGGGACTCTGTCCAGAAGGACTCGCAGGGCGTGCAGTACAGACCCTCGTAAGCTCCCTTATAGATGTCTCCCTGGTCATAAAGTCTTTTGAATATCTTTGCCACCTGCTCTTCGTGGTCTTTATCTGTAGTCCGCACAAAGCTGTCATAAGAGGAATTCATCAAATCCCAGATATCCTTTACTTTGCCTGCAACGTTGTCCACGTATTCTTTCGGCGTAATTCCAGCTTCTTCCGCTTTAATTTGAATTTTCTGTCCATGCTCGTCTGTTCCCGTCTGAAAATAAACGTCATATCCTTCCTGACGTTTAAACCGGGCAATGCTGTCTGCCAATACAATCTCATAGGTATTCCCAATATGCGGTTTTCCTGAAGTATAAGCGATAGCAGTTGTCATATAATATTTTCCTTTTTTACAATTTGTACACATATATATCTCCTTTCTTAAGATGAGAAATATTTTCTTCCTGTCTGCGCCAGACCCATTCTGCCGGTCGGGCTTTTTATCTTATAGGAAATCCGAAGGAATTTCCTATAAGATAAAAAACGCCTTCTACACTGCCACAGCATAGAAGACGGAATTTCCGCGGTACCACTTCTTTTGCCTGTGCCTCACAGCACAGACCTCTCTCAAGTATCTCTCGTACTCTTCGCTGTAACAGGCGAACCTGTCATCACTTATCCATCTTATATCAATGTACAGAATAAACTCTCCACGACATAAAATGGTTCAGCCATGCCACTCCAAAGCCATCTTCCGCATAATCTCCTGGATTCCTTTTCACCCTCCGGAATTCTCTTTGCCGTTCCTTTATGCGTACTCTCTTTTTCCTCGTGTTTGAATGTTTTGTTATTATCAAAGACTATCATAGACGGGTAGGAAAGTCAAGATTTGAACCTATTTTGGGGATTCCATCATTCATCATAACGTTTCTCCCTTTTTTATCTGATATCCCATTTTGACAACCAGCCGCAGCGTCTCCAACGCTGTATTCCTGTCATACTGTTTCTCCTCTTCCGTCAGCTTTTCATAGGGAACTAACTGGGGCGTTTCCTTTTTTTCCACATTCTTCGTCTTCCCGTAAGTCCAGCCCTCGGCGATTCTACCGGCCGCCCACACGTCATGCACATGTTCTGCCATCTGCTCGGTCAGAGCCAGCAGCTCCGCCGGAAGCGCTGCGCTGCTGGTATCAATCGGTTTTGGTTTGTACATATCTGCTCTCCTCTATACCCTGATGATTCTTTCAATCTTTTACCTCATAAGTTCCTTCCACTATTTTCAGCAGAGTCTCATCAATATGCTCAATCTCTTCCTGCTCTCGAACCGTAATAATATTCAGCTTCTTCCCACGTTCCTCCTGGTTCCTGTTCAGCTTTGCCGTATCGTGATAGCTCTTTTCCTGGGTATCCCGCAACATTACCATAATCACATTGATGCCAAACTGTTCTGCCAGCACCTTCAATTTATAATAGTAATCCTGTTCCATCATGCCCACAGCTTTACATTCCACAAAAACAGTCTGAAATCCTT
>JAAWLS010000262.1 GCA_022798035.1 Lachnospiraceae bacterium
CGTTATATTTACCATTGACAACATAGATACCAGAGATGCAGACGGAGAACTCCGGTTGACCATTATGGCAAGTATTGCGCAGGAAGAAAGCCGCAAAACGTCTGAACGTGTGAAATGGGGACAAAAACGCCGCATGGAGCAAGGCGTAGTCTTTGGGCGTGATATGTTGGGGTATACCGTTCAAAACGGCACATTGTCTGTCAACGAGGAAGATGTTCCCGTTGTTCGTGCAATCTTTCATAAATTTACGAATGAAGGCAAGGGCACTCATGTGATCGCAAGAGAATTGTTGGAGGAAGGAATGCGTCCTTTGCGGGTTAAATTGTGGTCAAACACCATTATCCTAAGAGTTTTAAGAAACGAAAAATATGTTGGCGACTTGTGCCAGAAAAAAACCTATACACCGAATTATCTGACACATGCAAAAAAGTACAATCGAGGTAATGAAGAAATGGTTTATCTGAAAGACCACCATGAGCCGATCATTGACAGAGAACTATGGAATCGGACGCAGGCGGAGCTTCTTAGACGCTCTCCGTCAGAAGATGCAAAATCAAAGCATAGTAATCGTTACTGGTGCAGCGGAAAGCTCTACTGCGGTTTGTGCGGTCAGCGTTATGTCAGCAGAACGAAAAAGCTGAAAAATGGGACTATCTATAAAGCGTGGAGATGCTATGCCGCAGCCAATCATGGAGCAAAGAAGATGTCTTCTTTTGGGGAGCAGATAGGCTGCGACAACGGTTCTATCAATGAAAAGGCATTACTTACTTGTATGCACTATTGCATCTGTCAGCTTCAGACGAACCAAAAAGAACTGAAACGGGAAATCATGCAGGAAATCAAGGAAATCAAAGGTATAACAGAGAAGAAACCGGATACGAAACGTATTCAGGGGAAAATGGATGCGCTTGCTGCCAAGAAAAGGAAAGCGATTGACTTGATGCTGGATGGACTGATTACCAAGTCTGATTTGCAGGAGCAGACAAAATGGTATGATGAACAGCTTACAGAGCTTTCAGAATCATTGCATGCTGCTGGCAAGCAGGATAAGGCAAATGAAGCGGAGTTGCACAAATACGAAAACTATCTAAGCGCACTGGACGAGATTATGTCCTTTGATGAGAGTAATGAAAGCCTGTATCGTGAAATTCTCGAAAAGATGGTTATCTATCATGATAAGACCGTAGAGGTATGGCTGAAATGCGTTCCGTTTGGCATGAAACTCAGCGTCAGTTCCCGTGGTAAGAATGAAGATTACTACACTGATATTCTCTCTATGGAGATTGTTCAAAAATCATAAAACTCCGGATGGTTCGCCTTTCCGGAGTAAAATTAAAATCTATGATGCGCAATTTCGGCACTGATACACCGATATCTGTCAAAAGTCCTGCCACTTCACGATAAGGCATGGAATAACGCTGAGAAAGATAGCGCATACTGGCTCCCATTTCTCCATCAGGCCCGCCGTACTGAGAAATAATTGCCTGAGCCAACATGGCATTTGGTTCCTTGATATTCACTGGAAATTCCAGTCTTTTCTCATAACTCCACATTTACACACACTCTCCTTCCCAGGGCAGGGGCGCTTCTCCCCATCTCCATTCTTTGCCACAATCGGTAAGTCTCAAATTCAAGGGGAAGTATTTCTGAGAAAATTCCTTTTCCATCTGTCCCTTAATTCTGTTGTAATGGTTAAAATATTCCATGGCTCTGCGGTCATGGGGATGTGTGTCCAGAAATAGCGCCAGTTCAATCAGCACAAAATCCGCCATCCCGATATCTCTTAACAGCTGCTCCTTCTCTCTCATGATACACATCTCCTTCCCGTGAAAGGTTTATCCAGTTCGGGGAATATTGTTCCTGCGCAATACGCTTTCTCCAAATCGTCATACATTCCGGTAAACTCCTGCCATGGTACATAAGCCATCGCTATGGGAAATTTATCAATATTGTTGTCTTTTAAAAACTCGTGCATTTCGATTCCTTTCCTGCTTTTGGTTTTATTTAGTTTATAGTATGAAAAAAAAGAGAAACTGTGCAGAATATCGGCGCAGCAAAAAAGCCATCCTTCGATGGCTTTTGCGCAATAATAATTGGAAAATATATTATCTGGATTCTCCCATAAAAAACAATGCGATGGTACCGGGGCCGGAATGAGCGCCGATGGTAGGGCCGATATGATTGATCAGGAAATGCTGGAAGCCGAACTTTTCTCTGATCAGGTCTCTCACATATTCCGCATCCTCCAGAGCGTCTCCATGGCTGATAAACACACAGTCTTCCCGGTTCTCCTCCGCCCAGGAACCCATTTTCTCCGCCATATAATCCACCAGGGCACTGAGCGACTTCTTCCGCCCTCTCACCTTCCCGATCAGGATCAAATGTCCCTCGCTGTCCACATGAAGCTTCGGCTTGATGGAAATCATGGTACCCAGAACAGCCGCTGTCCTACTGACCCGACCGCCTCGATATAAATGAAACAGATCGTCCACGGTAAATACATGCACGAAATTCTGAACATGCTCTTCCAGCCACGCGGCAGTCTCTTCCATGGATTTTCTTTCGTCCCGCATTTTTACCGCTTTATGCACAAACAGTCCTTCGCCCATGGATGCACTCAGGCTGTCTATTACTATAATCTTTACGTCCGGATGTTCTGCCATGACTTCTTCCGCCGCCATCCGAATATTACCGCAGGTACCGCTTAACCCTGAAGAAAAGGCCAGATACAAGATTTCTTTCTCTGTCTCCACCGATTTTTCCAGAAAAGCCTTTGCTTCAGCCGGATTTACCTGAGATGTGGTGGGCATCTTTCCCTCATCCCGCATCATGGCATAAAATTCTTTCCAGTCAAGCTCTTTCTTACCGCCATAAGTAACGCCATCAAGGATATAACTGATCGGAATACATCCTACATTGTGTTCCTGAAAATAATCCTTCGGTAAATCAGTGGTACTGTCTGTTATAATTTTAAACATCTGCCCTCTTCCTCCTGTAAACAACAGTCCTACAGCCCGCTGCAAAACTTTTATCAATTGGTTAACTTGCTTCGAAGTATATTACAAAATACCAGTTGTGTCAAATGCATTTCTTAAAGTCAGCGTATTCATCTACAACTTGCTTCATTACATTTCAGGATGAACTTCGCGTTTAATTTACAACGGACCTGGGATTCCTGCAAGGACCTTCAAGGTCCTGAGGCCAAAGGCAGGGTTCCTGCGATGACCAACAGGGGTCTGCCGCCTAAGTCTGGGGCCCGCAATAATTTACAGAGTCTGCCGTTAATGTCCGGATTCCTGCAATAATTTACAAGAGTCTGCCGCTGAAGTCCGGGTTTCTGCAATAATTTATAGGGGTCTGTCGCTAAAGTCTGGGTTTCTGCAATAATTTACAGGGGTTTGCCGCTAATGTCCAGTTTATCGCAGCGAGTCAGGTTTAAAGCGAAGGTCCGGCAGAGGAGGCCGGG
>JAAWLS010000263.1 GCA_022798035.1 Lachnospiraceae bacterium
GCGCAAGGCCAATGAGGAGAAGAAGGCCCAGGAGATACTGGACGCCGCAAAGGCTCTGTATCGTCATTTTCTCCCAGGCTGACTCCCACCAGAATCACCTGTTCTTTCACTTGTTCTGTCTTTATTACTTCTGTCATAAAGGACCTCCTGTCTTATCTTTCATTTTGCATAAATTACAGGCATAAAAAGCGAAATTTTATCTTGTCTTTTATTTCAGGTATCAAAAGCGAAATTCTGTCTTGTCTGATTCTACCGCAAATAGCGTCTTTTTGATTATATCACAACAATTCAAAGTATGCACTCGCCAAAATGTTATTGACATATGTTAATAATTATTTTATACTGTAACCATCAGACAGAGAGCAGGAGGAAATTCTTATGGCACGTCCCAGCAAACCAAGGCGTGTATGCCGCATGCCGGCCTGCACCCGCTTTTATACCGAGACTGGTTCCTGTGAGAACCGTCTAAGCCTGCAGCTTGGCATTGAAGAATATGAAGTTATCCGGCTGCTGGACTATCTGGGATTTACCCAGCAGGAGGCCGCAGAGCAGATGGGCACCGGACGAACCACTATCCAGTCTCTGTACACCCAGGCTCGGCGGAAACTGGCCCGTTTCCTGGTAGAGGGATGTGCACTCACCATTGACGGCGGCAGTTATGAGCTCTGCTCTCTTCGCCAAAACTGCCTGAAACAATCAATAAACACAGAAAAAGGAGAACAGATTATGAAAATTGCAGTCACTTACGAAAACGGCCAGATTTTCCAGCATTTTGGCCATACCCAGCAGTTTAAAGTTTATACTGTAGAAGACGGCGCTGTTGTTTCCTCTGAGGTGATAGACACCAATGGACAGGGACACGGCGCTCTGGCTGGTTTTCTCCTGGGAGGAGGCGTAGATGTTCTGATTTGCGGCGGAATCGGCGGCGGCGCCAGAAATGCTCTGGCAGAAGCAGGCATTGAGCTCTATCCCGGCGCTGTGGGAGACGCGGACGCTCAGGTGGAATCTTTCTTAAAAGGCCAGCTTGTATACGACCCAGACACCATGTGCAGCCACCACTCCCATGAAGAAGACCATTCCTGCGGAAACCACGGATGCGGTGAGCACGGCTGTCACTAACCCTTTCATTCCTTATTTTGAATTTTCAGACAGGAGGTCTCTATGGATATCAACTACGAACTCTACAAAGTATTTTACCAGGTGGCCTCCTCTCTCAGCTTTTCCGAGGCTTCCAAAAAGCTCTTTATCTCTCAGTCGGCAGTCAGCCAGTCCATCAAAACACTGGAAAAGAAGCTGGGACAGCTTCTATTTATTCGAAGCACCAAAAAAGTAAAGCTCTCTCCTGCCGGAGAAATGCTGCTAAAGCACATTGAACCTGCCATCCATTTGATTCAGCGGGGTGAAAGCCAGCTTTTGGACGCTGAATGTCTGGGACAGCTTCACATCGGCGCCAGCGACACCATCTGCCGCTATTTTTTAGTGCCATATCTGAAACAGTTTCACGAAACATTCCCTTCCGTTCCCATCAAAGTGACAAACGCAACTTCCTTAAAATGCGTGGAGCTCATCGAGCAGGGCAAGGTGGACCTTATTGTCACCAACTATCCCAATTCCCGCATGGAGGATGCTTCTCTCTACAAAACGACTGCATCCTTTCAGGATGTTTTTATCGCAAACCCTGCTTATTTTCCTCTGGAACAAAAGGAACTTTCCCTGGAAGAACTGAATCAATACCCCATTTTAATGCTGGACAAGAAAAGCACCACCAGCGAATTCCTGTATCGTCTCTTCCTTCAGCATCAGCTGGAACTGAGGCCGGAAATCGAACTGAGCAGCAACGACTTTTTGATTGATTTGGCCAAAATTGGCATCGGTATTGCCTTCATTCCAGATTACTGCCTCACAGAACATACCGCAGACTTGAAGCCCCTTCACGTTCGAGAAGAAATGCCCAAACGCCAGCTTGTGGCGGCTGTCAATCCCAGTCTGCCCATTTCCCCCTCTGCCAGAGAATTTCTGGCTCTGCTGCCATCTGTGGAGGAAACACTCTGACGCAAAGTTCTCTATGCCGCTTCAAACTGAGAATTGTAAAGCTGCGCATAAAATCCATTCTGAGCCAGCAGTTCCTGATGATTTCCCTGCTCAATAATATCCCCGTCTTTCATTACGAGAATCACATCAGCATCTTTAATCGTGGAAAGCCTGTGGGCAATCACGAAACTGGTTCTGCCTTTCATCAGATTATTCATGGCTTTCTGAATCCTGCCTTCTGTGCGGGTGTCCACAGAGGAAGTCGCCTCATCCAAAATCAAAATTGGATTGTCTGCTAAAATTGCCCGTGCAATGGTGAGAAGCTGCTTCTGCCCCTGAGACACGTTGCTGGCGTCCTCGTTTAATTCCATGTCGTAACCGCCGGGCAGTGTAGTGATAAAATGGTGCGCATGCGCTGCTTTTGCTGCGGCCACCACTTCCTCATCTGTGGCGTCCAGTCTGCCATAACGGATATTTTCCATAATCGTTCCCTTAAACAGCCATGTGTCCTGCAGCACCATGCCGAAATTCTCCCGCAGTTCACTGCGGTTAAATTCCCGCAAATCATGTCCGTCCACTTTGATACTGCCTTTTTGCACATCGTAAAAACGCATCAGAAGTTTCACCATAGTAGTTTTGCCTGCCCCGGTAGGTCCCACGATTGCCACCATCTGTCCTGGTTCCACCTGACAATTGAAATCTTTCACGATAATCTGGTCTTTCTCATATCCAAATTGCACGTGCTCAAAAGAAACTCTGCCTTTCATGTCAGAAAGTTCCACCGGATGTTCCACTACAGTCTCTTCCTCTTCCTCTTCCAGAAATTCAAAAACACGTTCTGCGGCTGCAGCCGTGGACTGTAACATGTTAGACACCTGGGCGGCCTGCATGATGGGATGGGTAAACTGGCGGACATACTGGATGAAAGACTGAATTTCTCCCACTTCAATGCTTCCCCGAATGGCAAGCAGTCCGCCTGCCACCGCAACTGCAACATAGCCAAGATTTCCAACAAATCCCATAATAGGCTGCATCATGCCGGACAGAAATTGGGATTTCCACGCGGATGCAAACAAAATGTCATTGGTTTCATTAAATTCCTGCAGCATATCTTCTTCCTTGTTGAAGGCTTTCACAATATTATGGCCGCTGTAGACTTCCTCCACCTGTCCATTGATTTTTCCCAAATATTTCTGCTGTGCCACAAAGTGTTTCTGGGAAAATTTCATCACAGTTCCAATCAGGGCGGCGGACACCGGAAGAATCACAAAGGCAATCAATGTCATAATGGGACTGATGCTAAGCATCATCACAATAATTCCAATCAACATAGTAATGGAAGTAATCAGCTGCGTCACACTCTGATTCAAGCCCTGCCCCAGAGTGTCCACGTCATTGGTGATTCTTGAGAGCACTTCC
>JAAWLS010000264.1 GCA_022798035.1 Lachnospiraceae bacterium
GTATCTGGATGAGCCGGATGGCAGATGAGGAACTGGAGACTACCACATATTTGAATCAGTATAGGATTGGCTCTAAGACCTTGGCCTACGCGGTACAGGCATATGCGGCTACCGGAAAACAGGAATATTATGATGACTATATGAGAGAATTAAACGAAGACAGAAACCGCGATACCGCCTTGGAGGGGCTGAAAAAGAATAATATAACCAAGGAAGAATGGGATGGTATGAACCAGATAGCAGAATTTTCCAATCATCTGGTTCCCATAGAAAAAGAGGCACTGGAGCTTGCGGGACAAGGTGATATGGAGGCGGCAAAGAAAAACGTGTATGGAGAAGAATATCGGAATATGACACAGCAGATTAACTCTCTGACAGACGAGGTGATTGCCCGCATTCAAGCCCGGGTAAAAAATGTGAAGATAAGATTAAGAATATTTCAGGGAGTTGTCAGGAACAGGCAGGACAGATATCAGAGCGTCTGATGAATAACATGTATAAAAGTATGGAGTACAGCGCTTCAGAAGCGGCAGAGACAGTGGAGATTTCCACCCGCGCAGGCTATGTGCTGGAATCCGGAAATGCTAAAATGCAGGAGTTAAAGAAAGCAATCAGCGAGATTAGCAGCAGCTCCGAGGAGATAGGGAAAATCATAAATACGATTGAGGACATTGCTTCACAGACAAATCTCCTGTCGCTGAATGCTTCCATTGAAGCTGCGCGGGCAGGAGAAGCAGGAAAAGGATTTGCCATTGTGGCAGACCAGGTGAAAAATCTTGCAGAGGAGTCGGCAAAGGCAGCAGGAGAGACAGACAAATTAATTGAAAAAACAGTTATGGCGGTAGATAAAGGAATTTCCATTGCTGATGAAACAGCGGCCAATATGGATGAGGTAATGCTGGGAGCGAAAGAAGCGACAGGAAGAATGGGAAAAATGTCAGGAGTTCTTACCGGCGATGTGGAAAATATGCATCAGTTAAATGAGAATGTAGTACGTATTGCGGAGATTGTGGACAGCAATTCAGCAGCTTCTCAGGAGACTGCCGCAGTCAGCCAGGAACAGAAAGCCCAGGTAGAAACCATGGTGGGATTAATGGATAAATTTAACGTATAGAGTAAGGGAGCATATCAATCATATCACACTGCGGCGGAAGAGAAATATGTCGCAAAAGCGACCCGCCGCAGGCGGAGAATCCTGCAAAGCAGGATTCTTCCTTGTGTCCTGATAAAATTAAGATTCGGTGTGCTCCAAAAGACTTTCTTTGGGTGTTTCCGGATGGTTGGGTGTTTCTGGACTCTCGAGGGTTTCCTGCTGATTTTCCAGAGCGTAGGTTTTGTCAGACGATTTCTCCTCCAGAACGTCCGGCAGAATATGGCTGTCATGAAGCCGCGGGGAACGTTGGCTGCCGTTGGAACGATAGCGGATAGCGGCTCCGGCAGTCAGTCCGCCAATCAGGACGCCTCCTGTGATGCCCAGGACAGGACTTACAGCCAGCAGGCTCCCGAACATAAAGTTTAATGCTACGGCGCCCAGGGAAACCAGGGTCAGAAGACGTGTGTTGCGGCTCAAATTGTTGTTGACAATAGAAGTATAGGTATCTAAATCTTTGATGATAGTGTTTTTGTTCAGCTCGTAGCGCTCCTCCAGGAAACGAAAGTCCAGCGCTACCTGCCCTTGGAGCACATAGCTGTTCTGCATCTGCATAGGATAGTAACCTTTGTCGATGCGGGCGATAATTTCCTTCAGAGCAATAATCTGGTTGCCGTACTCTGTGTAGCGGCGTCGGAAATCCAGAATCTCATAAGTGCCGCTGTTGTCAATGCGGTTGTCCAAGGAATCTTCCAGCAGTTTCATATCCTTGAGACTGTATTCAATCAATTCGCCTAAATTGGCGATTTTAAACAAAATGGCGTACATAAAAGCCTGCCCTATGTATCGGATATCTTTGTCCGCCAGGAAAGTTTGAAACAGGCCGATGGGAGACTCCTCCAATATCAGATTTGTGTCAGACTGACGGAGACGAAGGTCATACAGCGAATCGCCCTCCCCATAGTTGAGTTCCAGCGTCAGACAGGTCTCATCCCCGAAAATACGCTGGTGCAGGACTGGATTCTCAATGGGGCAGGAAAAAATGCAGTAGGTGCTGTTCGCAATGTCTGCGTTTTCCGGATGACGGCCTCTGCCCATAACTTGAAAAAAGGTATAATTTCCCATAAAAATACCTCATTGGGGGAGCTTGATGCAGCTTCCCTTCTCTTTCTTAAATACTGTGAAAAATACGTAGATTCTTATAAAAAATCATACCATATTTTTTGACAGCTGTCTATATATTGGTATTTTGAGTTTTCCTGTTTTCCTGCTATACTCCATGCGGAAAAAGAGAAATTTTTTGTCTGTTCTCATAAAAATATTACCTTATTTTTTGTGTAAAAAAGTAACTGAGGAAGCAGGAACTTCCAGAAATCGTTTTGTCATAAAATTTTCACACAATTTTAGCACTCACCTCTTGATAATGGAAGTCGATTTTTGTCCTGTCTTGTGTATCCTAGAAGTGCCTGTTTTACAGGCTTTCCGGGGCATCAGTCATTTTGTCTGGTATTGTAAAGCAGTGTCAGATTTGTCGTAAATGTCGTAAATTTGTGGTCAAAAAACGATGAGAAATGGAGAGTGCTAATAAAATGAAATTAACGTATACAAATGTAAATGGATATCTGATTCCGAATCTCACCTATAAATCCGGTGAGCAGATGGAGCAACTTGGCAAGTATGGTTTTCTTCGCAGAGATTATCTGAAGAAACATCGAAATTCAACTTATCAGGTGATGCTTCTGCAGGACACCATTGGAGAGCATCTTCTGGAAGTAGATAAGGCAGCCAGAGAACGGGAAGAAATGATTCTGAAACAGTTGGAAGAAAAAGAACCACTGCCGGATAAAGAAGCAGATCAGATGGCTTGGGTAAGAGCTGCTAATCAGCACAGAGCGATTGCGGAAGAGATTATTTTAAAGGAACTGATCTATGTTTAACAAAGTTAAAGTTTGTAACTGAGGATTGAACAGGTAATTGGACAGATTAAAAATTTATTGAAAAAAGAATAAAATGTTTAGAGAAGGCGTGAGTGATAGAGATATTACTTACGCTTTTTCTTTTGAACTGAAAAGGAGGATGGAGCATGGCACAGATTTTTCGTGTAGAGAGAACTAAGAATTTTACGGTAATGAGTAATCACCATTTCAAGAATAAGAATCTGACATTGAAAGCGAAAGGTCTATTATCGCTGATGTTAAGTTTGCCAGATGACTGGAATTACAATATGCAAGGACTGGCAACATTGAGCAGAGATGGGATTGATTCTGTTCGTTCTGCAATTAAGGAATTAGAGCATCATGGATATGTGGAACGTCATAGATT
>JAAWLS010000265.1 GCA_022798035.1 Lachnospiraceae bacterium
AATCGAACCCCCAGCCCCAGAACCGGAATCTGGTATTTTATCCGTTAAACTATGGGTGCCTTTATTATCTCACACAGCTCTGAAATTATATCACATTTTTTTTCAAAAATCAAAAGATTTTTTTATTTTTTAATTTTTTCATGATTTCTTCGGAAATTTCCCTCGGAGTTTTTCCGTCCGTATCAATCACTATCTCACCAGCTTCTTCATAATAAACTGCTCTTTTTTCCATCAATTCTGTAATATACGCCACACTCATATTGCTGTTCAGCACCGGACGCTCTGTATTTTCCTTCACTCTCGCATATATCGTCTCAGGGCTTGCCTTCAAAAGTACTGTCACCCCGTATTTTTTCATCAATTTTCTATTTTCTTCCCGCAGAACAATCCCTCCGCCGCAGGAAATAATGCCAGGTTCGCTCTCTCCTGTTCTGCTCAACAGCTCTGTCTCCAGATTTCGAAAATGCTCTTCTCCCTGAAGCTCAAATATCTCTTTAATGCTCCTGTCCTGCCATCTGACAATAGCCTCGTCCGTATCTGTTACTGCTGCGCCAAGAGATTCTGACAGTAGACGTGAGACAGTGCTCTTGCCTGTCCCCATAAATCCAATCAAATATACGTTATGCTTCATGACTGCACTCCATATTCTCTGCTATTTTGTCAAGAATTTCTGACATATCCTCCACCGGAAGCTGCCCTGGCGCCGATTCCTGCCCAAAAGAAGCAAATGTTATACAGGAACCAAACTGCTGTCCGCTTATGCGGGAAATCATTCCCATACTTCCCATAGACATAGTTACAATCGGATAATCAGGATATGTTTCCTTTACTCTCACTGTGGCTTCCAAGAGACGAACCACATCTATCGGTTTTTGCGGCATCACCGCTATTTTCCCAATATCTGCTCCCTGTTCTTTCATACGTTGCAGCTCCTGCTCCATACAGGCTGTTTCAGGCGTATGAGAAAAATAATGCTGGGATGCCAGTACCAAACCGGAAGTCTTATGAATCTCCCGAATAACATGCTCCGCCTGGGAAAGCCTTGCAGTCTCCACATCCAGTAAATCTGCCTTTTGACACTCAGCAAGGTGAAGCAGAAACTTTTGATACTCTTCCTCTGTCATCTCGCCCTCACCGCCCTGGTTCCTGCTTCGGAATGTACACAGCAATATGGTATCTCTGCAAATCTCTGCCAGCTCCTGGAGAACATCTCTGACTTCTTCCCATACACTGACATGTTCATACCAGTCCATCCGCCATTCTATCATGGGTATTCCTTTTCCTGCAGCAGCCTTTGCCGCTGTAAGAATGTTCTCCCGGCGGCGCTCCACTAAGGGAACACAGATGAGAGGTTTCCCCCCGCCAATATGATATCCTTTTATTTCTATTTTATTTTCTGTCTTGTTATCTTTCAGCTCTTCGTTCATGGTTTATAAGTATACATTAGGAAAACAAAAAGTGCAAGTCATTGACATATTTTTAATAATCAATTAAGATATTTTAGAAATCTTTAGGAATCTTTTTACAAAAAAATGTATGCAAATAAACGCGAAAGAATCAGGTGAGTCTATGAATTATGAAATAACCGGAAAGACAAAACTGACTGCTCTCTTAGGCAGTCCCGTGTCCCACAGTATTTCCCCTCAGATGCACAACGAAGCTTTCCGCCGGCTTGGACTGGACTACGTCTATCTGGCCTTTGATGTAAAGCCAAACCAGTTGGAAACTGTCCTTTTGGGACTGCGGGCGGCAGGAATCCGCGGTTTTAATCTGACCATGCCTTTAAAAGTGCACATTCTGCCGTTTCTGGATGAGCTGACACCTGCAGCCCGCCTTGCCGGCGCTGTGAATACAGTGATTGCTGAGCCTGACCGTCTCATCGGCCACACTACAGACGGCATCGGATATATGCAGTCCGTCTCTGCAGCCGGACATCATATCATTGGAAAGAAAATGACTTTGCTTGGAGCTGGGGGCGCCGCTGCGGCTATCTGCGTCCAGGCAGCCTTAGACGGTGTTTCTTCCATTGACATGTTTAAACGCAAAAACAGCTCCTGGGCAGAGACAGAAGAGTTCTGCCGCCGCACAGCTTCTGAAACTGGCTGTCAGATTCGTCTGCTGGATATCGGCAATGTTTCTCAGTTGGCAGAGAGCATTTCAGAAAGTGCAATTTTAACAAACGCCACGAACGTCGGAATGGCTCCGGAAATTTTCCGCAGTCCAATTCCAGATTCTTCTCTTTTACGCAGCAGCCTGATTGTCTCTGACATTATCTACAACCCCAGAGAAACTCTTCTGCTCAGGCAGGCGAAAGAACAAGGCTGTCCTTGCTTTAACGGCATGGACATGCTGCTATACCAGGGGGCTGCTTCCTTCCATTGCTGGACAGGACAGGAAATGCCCGTTGATATTATTAAGGAAAAGTTTTTCTCTGATTAAACTTCAAATATATGAAACAATTACTTTATTACAAATTATAAAAGGAGAGGATTATCATGAGTTTTCAATTTTTAAAAGCCCTTCCGAAACCGGAAGAAATCAAACAGGAATATGCCTTATCCCCAAAAGCGGCCCAGACAAAGAAAGAACGGGATAAATTAGTCCGTGATATCATCACAGGCGACTCTGATAAATTTCTGGTTATCATCGGCCCATGCTCTGCAGACAACGAAGATTCTGTCTGCGACTATATCAGCCGCCTCAGCAAAGTACAGGAAAAGACGGCTGACCGTCTGGTTATCGTACCTCGTATTTACACAAACAAGCCCCGTACCACGGGAGAAGGCTACAAGGGCATAGCACATCAGCCAGACCCGGAAAAAAGACCGGATATGCTGGCCGGACTTATCGCCATGCGCAAAATGCACATTCGTGCGTTGGAGGAAAGCGGCCTTTCCTCTGCCGATGAGATGCTCTATCCTGAAAACTGGCCCTATGTGGAAGACTTGCTGTCTTACGTCGCCATTGGAGCCCGCTCTGTGGAGGACCAGCACCATCGTTTGACAGTCAGCGGCTTCGATGTACCTGCTGGAATGAAAAATCCTACCAGCGGTGATTTTTCCGTTATGCTCAACTCCGTATATGCTGGACAGCATCCCCACCACTTTGTATTTCGTGGTTACGAGGTAAGCACCAGCGGAAATCCGCTGACTCACGTGGTTCTACGGGGTGCCGTCAACAAGCGCGGCGTCTGCCTTCCCAATTACCACTACGAAGATTTGGAACGTCTGATTCAAATGTATGAGAAAATGGATTTACAGCACCCTGCCGCTATCATTGACGCTAACCATGCCAACTCTAACAAACAGTATGAGCAGCAAATCCGCATTGTAAAAGAGGTAATGCACAACCGTCGGATTTCAGAAGAAATCAAACACCTGGTAAAAGGCGTCATGATTGA
>JAAWLS010000266.1 GCA_022798035.1 Lachnospiraceae bacterium
GGCTGCTGAAAAAATACGATAAATAGAAAAACGACAGAGCTCTGCCGTGAGTTTGTAATGGAGGAGACATGCAGATTATCATTGTAGGTTGCGGAAATGTCGGAGCAACTTTGACAGAACAATTAAGCAAAGAAGGACATAATATTACGGTGATAGATACAGACGCCGAGAAAGCGGAGTCTGTGGCAAATCGATTTGACGTTATGGGCGTTGTGGGAAATGGAGCCAGTTTTACCGTACAGAACGAAGCAGGAATTGGAGAGGCAGATTTGATGATTGCAGTTACCACATTGGACGAATTGAATCTGCTCTGCTGTCTGATTGCGAGAAAAGCGGGCGGGTGCAATACCATTGCCAGGGTGCGCAACCCCATTTATAACAGGGATATCGGCTACATTAAGGAAGAATTGGGGCTTTCCATGGTTATCAATCCAGAGTATGCGGCATCCTGTGAGATTGCCCGTCTGCTGAAGTTTCCCTCTGCTATCAAGGTGGATACCTTTGCAAAGGGAAGAGTGGAACTTTTGAAATGCAAGATAGGAGAAGGCTCTGTATTGAGCGGAAAGCCTTTGACTTACATTTCCAGCGGGCTCCACTGCGATGTACTGATTTGTACTGTGGAACGGGGAGAGGAGGCATTTATCCCCTCCGGTAATTTTGAACTGCAGGAGAAAGATATTATTTCCGTGGTGGCTTCACCCAAAAAGGCTAATGAATTTTTCCGCAAAATCGGTATGACTACCAACCGGATTAAAAACTGCCTGATTATAGGCGGCGGCGAGACTACATATTATCTGGCAAAACAGCTTCTGCCCATGGGAATTGAGATTAAAATTATTGAGCAGAATAAAGCGCGCTGTAATGAGCTGAGCGAGCTTCTTCCGCAGGCAATGGTGATTTACGGAGACGGGACAGAGCGAAATCTCTTGTACGAGGAAGGAATGCCCCAGACCCAGTCCTTTGTTTCCTGGACAAATCTGGATGAGGAAAATATTATGTTGAGCCTGTTTGCCAAAAGTGTGTCAAAGGCAAAAACCATCACAAAGGTACACAGAATTGCCTATGATGAGATTTTGGACAGCATGGATTTGGGCAGTGTTCTCTATCCTCAGAATATCACGGCGGAATATATTATCCAGTACGTGCGGGCGATGCAGAATTCCATCGGCAGCAACATCGAGACATTGTATCAGCTGATTGAAAACAAAGTCGAGGCTTTGGAATTCAGAGTACATGAAAAGTCAGAGCTTGTGGGGGTTCCGCTAAAAGAGCTTCAGCTGAAAGATAATCTTTTGATTGCTTGTATCAATCGAAAGGGAACGATAATCACGCCAGGCGGTCAGGACAGCATTGAAGTGGGGGACACCGTGGTGGTAGTGACTACCAATCAGGGCTTCCATGACTTGAAGGATATTTTGAAATAGGCGGGGGAAAAGAGACATGAATTATTCGATTATCAGGTATATCCTCTGCCGGGTGCTGGAATTTCAGGCCCTGTTTCTGGCTCTGCCCTGTGTGGCAGCGCTGGTTTACAAAGAGAGAGAGGGATGGGCCTATGCCGTAGTTTTGGCAGGCTGTCTTTTCATTGGCGTGCTGGGAAAGATGAAAAAACCCAAAAGCACGGAGTTCTATGCCAGGGAAGGTTTTGTGGCCGTTTCTTTAAGCTGGATTGTTTTGAGTATTACCGGCGCGCTTCCCTTGTTTTTGTCGGGAGAGTTTCCCAGTTATACGGATGCGCTTTTTGAGACGATTTCCGGTCTCACCACCACAGGCGCCAGCATTTTGAGCGATGTGGAAGCGCTGTCAAAGTGCAATCTGTTCTGGAGGAGTTTTACCCACTGGATTGGCGGAATGGGCGTGCTGGTGCTGATTCTTGCGATTCTTCCTTTGGCGGGAGGCTATAACATGCACCTGATGCGCGCGGAAAGTCCGGGGCCTACCGTTGGAAAACTGGTACCGAGGGTAAAAAATACAGCCAGAAATCTGTATAAAATGTATATCGTTATGACAATTGTGGAGATAGTGCTTTTGCTGGTTACGGGAATGTCTTTGTTTGAGTCCATGACATTGTCTTTTGGTACGGCAGGTACGGGAGGATTTGGCGTTTTAAATGACAGCATCGGAAGCTATCCTATGATGTCTCAGGCAGTTATCACGATTTTTATGATACTGTTTGGCGTCAATTTCAGCGTGTATTATCTCGTCTGGAGGAAAAAATTTTCCCAGGCGCTGCATCATGAAGAGATGCGGTATTATCTGGGAATCATAGTAGGGGCCGTTCTGCTGATTACGTTTAATATCCGGGAAGGTTTTCAGTCCTTGCTGGACGCATTTCACCATGCAGCCTTTCAGGTGGCGTCCATCATCACCACCACGGGATATTCTACCACGGACTTTGATGTATGGCCGGAATTTTCCAAAGTGATTCTGGTACTTTTGATGTTTGTGGGAGCATGCGCTGGAAGTACTGGAGGCGGAATTAAAGTCTCCCGTGTTGTGATTATGCTGAAGCTGGTGAAAAATGAATTGTCCTATTTGATTCATCCCAAACGGGTGCGCCAGGTGTATTTTGAAAAACGCGTGGTGGGCAAAGAGGTTCTGCGTTCCATTTCCGTATTTTTTATTGCTTATGCGATGATTTATGGAATTTCTCTGTTGCTGATTTCTCTGGACAATCTTGGATTTACCACGAATTTTACAGCAGTGGCGGCTACATTGAACAATATTGGGCCGGGATTGGAGCAGGTAGGGCCTACCGCCAATTTTGCCGTGTATTCACAGCCGGCAAAGTATGTGCTGATGTTTGACATGCTGGCGGGACGTCTGGAACTGTTCCCCATGCTTTTGTTATTTGCCCCTTCCACCTGGAAGCGGAGATAGCGCGATATGCCTCTTTGCATCTTCCGAAATGAGTGACCTGACATAAACGGATGCAAAGAGGCATTGTTTTGAAAAGGAGGTTGTGCTATGCGTCAGATGGAATTTAAGATGGAACGGACAGGACTTTTGAAGGAGGGAGATATCCTTCCGGTGACAGAGGGCAAACTGCCCACTTCCTATTACTATACTCTGGGGAAGGCTTATGCCATGTCGGCCAATTATGGGCTCAGCGAACGTCTGAAGGCTGCGGAAGGGAAAGTGGTAAAGATTCATGAGACGCCCAAAGGATTTTTTGTGACGGTGGAATTTGAGGAGGAGTGAATATATTTTGAAAAAAAAGACAAAACGGGAAACACAGTCAGAAAAAAAGAAGAAAAAGATTGTGGAGGTTTCCCTGAAATTATTTGGAGCGTATGGATATAACGGGACAACAATTTACGATATCAGCAAAGCCTCTGGATTTTCCACTGGTTCCATCTATAATTTTTTTGGAAACAAAGC
>JAAWLS010000267.1 GCA_022798035.1 Lachnospiraceae bacterium
CGGCGTGCAATTACAATTTCATAAAACTGTCAATGTGCATTTACAACTTCAATGTTGCATTTAGAATTTCAATCAACCTTGTGTTAATTTGCATTTATTAAGAAATGCCCAAAATGCATAATTTATTATGTAACATTAGCATTAGACATTAAAATAGCGAAGATATAAAATATAGGTGTTCAGAAAAGCATCTGTGTGTTTGGAAACATCATTCAAGAAAGAGAGGTGCGGAAAGTTGACGATTACTGAGGCGGGCAAACAGTATAAAATTCCTGTTGATATTTTACAGGAGTATACGACATTAGGATTGGCAAAGAACACAAAGAAATCCATTGTAAAGAAGGACAACTGGATCATCTGGATTATCTTCGATATGAATTACAAAAACAAACTATAAAATAGGAGGATAAGACGATGAAAGCAGGAAAGAAAGCAAAGATGATAACTTTAGCGGCAACGCTTGTGTGTCTGGCAGCAGTTGGAACCAGCATTTACTTTTTTACGGGGGAGGAGGAACCGGAAGTATCTGAAACAGCACCAGAGTCAGAGACATCAGCGGGAAATGAAGAACCGGAGAACAGTTCAGACGGGTTGATTCTGATCTCAGGCGGGACATTTTCTATGGGAAGCCCTTCCAGTGAGAGGCAGCGTCAGGAAGATGAAATACAACATGATGTGACGGTCAGCAGTTTTTATATCGATCCGTATGAAGTTACACAATCAGACTATGCAGCGATCATGGGCGAAAATCCAAGCCATTTCACCGGCGAAAACCTTCCGGTTGAAAATGTGACATGGTATGATGCGGTGGAATATTGTAACCGGTTGAGTGAGAGCCGGGGATTGACGCCTGTTTATACGATTGATGGAAACGCCGTGAGCTGGGATCGCAGCGCAAATGGCTACCGGCTTCTTACCGAGGCTGAGTGGGAATACGCAGCTAGAGCGAATACAGTTACGGTATTCCATGACGGGGATCAGATTACCAGCGACAATGCAAACTTTGAGGGCAGCTATCCCTATCTGATTGAGGAAAACTATGTAAATCATCACGACTCATCGGTAGTTACCAGCAGAAACCGGGGAGAAACGATTGCGGTAGACAGCCTGTCGCCGAATCAGTTTGGCCTCTACAATATGTATGGCAATGTGTCGGAGTGGTGCTTTGATTATTATGGAGCATATGATGTGGCGCAGGCAACTGATCCGGCTGGTGCGGCAGGCGGCTCCTTTAGGGTAAACCGTGGCGGAGGCTATAACGATTTTGCCAAGCAGCTCCGAAGCGCCTACCGTTCTGCCACGACGCCGGATACCACAGAACAGAATTTGGGGTTCCGGATTGCCAGAAATGCAAAAGCAGGCGAGGGCGTGGTGGAAACCACTTATACACTGAATATCCCGGCAACAGAAAATCCCCGTATTTTGGTGGCCTATTTCTCTTACTCCGGCAATACGGAGAATGGGGCGCAGATTATTGCAGATATGACTGGCGGCGATCTTTTTGAAATCCAGATGGAGCACCCATACAACGGAAATATTTATGAGGTATCACAGGCAGATTTGAACAATGATGTTCATCCGGCATTGGCAAGCCATGTGGAAAATATGGAGCAGTATGATGTTATCATTTTGGGCTATCCGACGTGGTGGAGCACTATGCCCATGCCGGTGTTCACATTTTTAGAGGAATATGATTTTTCAGGAAAAACGATACTTCCGTTCAGCAGCAATGGCGGCACCCGGTTTGGGGACAGCATATCAGACCTGTCAAAAACGGCACAGGGCGCTTATGTCGGCCAGGGCTTTGAGTATGAGTATTCTGGTGGAAGAGGTCTTTCTGACAATTTGAACGAATGGCTTACTTTAAACGGGATTGAGGCAAGATAGCATGAAACACAAAGTCAAAATAGTGATAGATGTGGTGATGTATTTCATTTTTCTTTATTTAATGAGTTACCGGGCCGGGCGGGGATTGTTTCTGCATGGCATATTGGGCTGTTTTTTGTTCGTCCTGTTCGTGCTGCACCATATCTTAAATGGACGCTGGTACAGCGGGCTGAAAAAAGGACGGTATCGCCTGGCCAGAATATTTTTTGTAGGAATTGATTTTTTCCTTTTTGCGGCAATGGTTGGAATGGCAGTCAGCTCCGTAATGATGTCGGGGGATATTTTTAGCTTTTCCCCTTTCATCACCACACGCTTTGCCCGGACTCTTCATATCTTTTCGACAGCGTGGGGATTTTTGTTTATGCTGCTTCATGTGGGGCTTCACCCCCATGTGCTGTTAGAAAGGCTTAGAAAAAAAGCAGGTGATTCTATTTTTGCCTACTCCTATTATCTGGTTTTCACTTTGGTGTTAGTCGCAGGAATCTTATGCTTTACAAAGAGCAGTCTGTGGAGAAATATGCTGCTGCTTCCAAGGGGAAACCCGTACTTTGAATCCTTACGGTTTTATGGGGAGTACGGCATGATTACGCTGGCATTTTGCCAGTGTACCCACCTGATCATGCGGTGTCTGCAAAAAGCGGATGGCAATAGATCTCATAATAAATAACAGATCTTCTATCTGAGGAAAAGACATTGACGGGGATAAATTGGAAAACACAGAAAATGAAGTGGTCGAATGGCTCCGGACAATCATAGGCTCTCGGAATCCTTCGGCAGAAAATAGCGATTCCTGATTTGGTTTTTTGGTAAAAGGTGGAGGAATCAGCAAAATAGGAATCTTAAAAGACTCGAAAAATGTAGCTTGGAGATTTCGAGAGTTTATAAAACGAACTAGGAGGAGGTCTTATGAGGAAGATAATGGCACTTGTGTTGGCAGCTATACTTGTTTTGACGGTCTGCGGATGCCAGCAGGCAGCACCGGAACAGAAAGAGGAATCACGGGAGGAAACGGTGGCATCCGAACAGGAGCCTTCTTCCGAACCATCGGCTTCCAGTGGTTCGGATAATATAGCATATGATTCTCTCTTTCCGCAGCATGAGCCTTACGGAACCGGTGTTGGGGCAATGCCGGGCAGGGTGGTATGGGCGCATGATCCCGATTGCGTGGAATGGGACGGAACCGGCTGGTGGTGGGAGGTAGAGCATTTTGACGAAGCAGTGATTCAGAGGATGGTGGATGAAAGCATTGCGGCTCTTGGCGGAAAAGATACTGCGGCGGAAAGCTGGCAGGCATTGTTTACCGCACATAATATTTCCCACAGCCGAGGGGAGAACGGGTATCTGGCTGGTGAAAAGATTGCCATTAAAGTGAATATCAACGGTTCCGGTCTGAACAGTGATGACGCGTCCGGGGAAACGGAAATGAGCTATACCAATCCGGTTCTGATGAAAGCCCTGTTGGTGTCGCTGGTGGAGGAAGCCGGGATAC
>JAAWLS010000268.1 GCA_022798035.1 Lachnospiraceae bacterium
AAGAAGATTTTTCCAAGAAAATCAAAGAATCTATGACTTCAGAAGGTCTGGTGACAGCCAGAGAAGGCATCACATTGGAGGAAGCCAAGACCATTCTTGCAAAAGCAAGAAAAGAAAAGCTTCCCATTGTAGACGAGCACTTTAACCTCAAGGGATTGATTACTATCAAAGACATTGAGAAACAAATCAAATATCCTCTGTCTGCCAAGGACGGACAAGGACGGCTTCTCTGCGGAGCAGGCGTTGGAATTACCGCCAACATGATGGAACGTGTGAATGCTCTTGTCAACGCCAAAGTAGATGTTATCGTCGTGGATTCCGCCCATGGACATTCCAAAAATATTCTGGATGCAGTGAGAAAAATCAAAGACACTTATCCCAATCTTCAGGTCATTGCGGGAAATGTTGCAACAGGCGCTGCCACCAAAGCTCTGATTGAAGCAGGCGCGGATGCTGTCAAGGTGGGAATCGGCCCTGGTTCTATCTGTACCACCCGTGTGGTGGCTGGTATTGGCGTTCCCCAGATTTCAGCTATTATGAACTGTTACAATGTGGCAAAAGAATATGATATTCCCATTATCGCAGACGGCGGTATCAAGTATTCCGGCGACATGACAAAATCAATCGCAGCAGGAGCCAATGTATGTATGATGGGCAGCATTTTTGCCGGATGTGATGAAAGTCCTGGAACTTTTGAATTATACCAGGGCAGAAAATACAAAGTATACCGCGGCATGGGTTCTCTGGCAGCTATGGAAAACGGCTCAAAAGACCGCTATTTCCAGCAGGATGCTAAGAAACTGGTTCCGGAGGGTGTAGAAGGACGTGTTGCATACAAAGGAACCGTGGAGGACACTGTATTCCAGTTAATCGGAGGCCTTCGTTCCGGTATGGGCTATTGCGGCACCCCCACTATTGAAGATTTAAAAGAACAGGGACAATTTGTAAAAATTTCTGCCGCTTCCCTGAAAGAAAGTCATCCTCATGACATTCATATTACCAAAGAGGCCCCCAACTACAGTATTGACGAATAAACTTTTCATAATAAAATACAGCCCTTTCTGCAATACGCAAAAGGGGCTGTGTTTTATCATTATGGGTTTTTCTTATCTTTGCTGTCTGTCTTATTATTATCATTTCCGTTGGTGTTGTTTTTATTGGTATCGTTGTCATCTGTCAAATCTTCCACGCCGTCTTTTACATCATCACCGATATCTTCCACACCGTCTATAATATCATCACCGAGATTGTCAGCGTCATCTGTCAATGACTCATTTTTCTCGTTATTCTTGTCCGTGTTATTGTTATTAGTATTATTATTTCCATTATTGGTTGTTCCGTTGTTTGTAGCTCCATTATTGGTTGTTCCGTTCTCTGTGGTTCCATTTTTATCCGTAGTTTCATTCTTGTTTGTTCCGTTCTCTGTGGTATTGTCATTGGTTCCATTTTCGTTATTCATGTTTCCACAAGCTGTTACGCTGCTTAATACCAGAACCAGCAGGCAGCCTACCAAAATTTTTTTAAACTGCTTCATAATAAAAATCTCCTTTTCCATAAAATTTTCTTTCGCTGTATTAATGTGGACAAAATTTTCAAATTTATACCTGTTTCTTTATTTTTTCATTTTAGGCTGGAAAATAAGACTTGCCAGATAGCCGAATATAAGTGCCGCTGAAATTCCCACGGCGCTGGCTGTAAATCCACCCATAAAAATTCCGATAAATCCGTCACTTTCCACTGACTTTTGAATTCCTTGCCATAATGTATTTCCAAATCCCAGGAGAGGCACGCTGGCTCCTGCTCCCGCAAATTCCCGAAAAGGTTCATAAATTTGAAGAGCCCCTAATACGGCTCCTCCGCACACCAGCAGCACCATAATCCGTCCCGGCAGCATTTTCGTTTTTTCCATTAAAATTTGAGTCAGAGCACAAATTAAGCCTCCCACCCAAAAAGCGTTCAAATAATCCATGTCGTTTCCTCGCTATCTCTCACTTTTTAACCACTTAAATAATTTTTATACAGTGTCATCTAACTATGCGGCATACTCAATCACCACTCCATGAGCAATTCCGGGAACACTCTGCCCTTCATTAAAACTAACAGTAGACAATAAAGCTCCTGTAGGTACAAAAAGAACACGTTTATAAGTTCCCTTCTCCAATTTTGGCAAAATATAAGCGCTTAAAGTTACTGCTGAACAGCCGCATCCGCTGCCACCTGCATTTGTATTCTGGGTTTCACTGTCAAAAATCTCAATTCCGCAGTCCATATGCACCATCGAAATATCAAAACCTTTCTCTTTTAGAAGGTCGATAAGGATTTCCTGCCCAATTGTGCCTAGGTCTCCAGTTATAATTTTATCGTAATCCTCCGGCTGTCTCTTAAAATCAACAAAATTCTGGAATATCGTGTCACAGGCTGCCGGCGCCATGGCTGCTCCCATATTCATAGAATCTTTTACGCCGTAGTCCACCACTTTTCCTGTGGTAATTCCAGTAACTCGAAGATGGCTTCGTTTTGTTCCAAGTACAAAGGCTCCACCTCCAGTGACCGTCCAGGTAGCTGATAGGGGCCTTTGATTGGCATACTCCAAGGGAAAGCGAAACTGTTTCTCCGCACTGGCAAAGTGGCTGGAAGTGACTGCCAGCACATTATCCCCATATCCTGCCGCCACTGCCATTGCTGCCAGTGACAAAGATTCTCCTGCAGTAGAACAGGCTCCGTAGAGCCCGAACAAGGGAATATTCAATTCCATCAATCCAAAGGTTGTTGCAATATTCTGGCCTAATAAATCTCCGCCAAAAATATATCGAATATTTTCTTTTTTTAACTTTGCCTTTCCCAAAGCTAAAGTAACTGCCTCTTTCTGCAGAGTACTCTCAGCTTCCTCCCAGGTATCCTCTCCAAATTTATCGTCTGCCCCCACCACATCAAATAATTTTCCCAGCGGGCCTTCCCCCTCTTTTGTGCCCACAATACTAGAACTGCTCTGGATATAAGGCGCCTGTTCAAATTGGATACTTTGTGTTCCAACTGTCTGTGACATAATATTTCCTCCTGAATTCCATTTTCTTGTTCTTATTATGTCCAGCAATTAATATTTTACTCAAAAAAAGAACCCTTGAAATTATCAAGGATTCTTCTTATAATAAATGAGACATCGGGGATTCGAACCCCGGACAACTTGATTAAAAGTCAAGTGCTCTACCAACTGAGCTAATATCCCATATACATATAAAATAATTATAACATATTACAACATGCTATAAAAGAAATGCCCAGTTCCGGAATCGAACCAGAGACACGAGGATTTTCAGTCCTCTGCTCTACCAACTGAGCTAACTGGGCAATTAGCAAAAAAATTGCGGG
>JAAWLS010000269.1 GCA_022798035.1 Lachnospiraceae bacterium
ATACTAATTTCAAAGTTCTATAAACCACATCAGGAGGTATTGCAATGATTGAGGCAACGAGTTGTGGTGGTGTGGTAATATTTCGCGGAAAGATTTTGCTCTTGTATAAGAATTACAAGAACAAATATGAGGGCTGGGTACTTCCGAAAGGAACTGTAGAGTCAGGCGAAGAATATAGAGATACAGCGACAAGAGAGGTGCGGGAAGAGACAGGTGTGAATGCATCTATTATTAAATATGTGGGAAAGAGTCAATATACCTTTACCGTACCGGATGATACTGTGGAGAAAGATGTTCACTGGTATCTTATGATGGCAGACAGTTATTACAGCAAACCACAACGGGAAGAATATTTTGTTGATTCCGGATACTACAAATTTCACGAGGCTTATCATCTGCTTCGGTTTGCTAATGAGAAGCAGATATTAGAAAAAGCATATAATGAATATTTGGATTTGAAAAGAAGTAATCTTTGGGGCAGCAGAAAATATTTTTAACTCTGTTTACCAGACAGTTATGGACACAGTTGTCTGGAACAGAGAGACAGAAGTTACAAGTAGAAAAAGATGCTCACGAAAAGCGGGCATCTTTTTTCTAAACACCCATACCACAATTGATTTTAGGAGAGATTCATGATTTGGTACAAGGAGTATTATGCGGGAGAGAGCATCGCGAAAAAGAAGGAGAGAATAAAATGGAAAATTCTCCATCGGGCAGGGCAGATTGATATCTATGTGATTACACTCAGCAGCAGCCCCAAGAATCTGCTGGATATCATTCCTTCCTGGGAATTGATGCAGAAGCACTATCCCAAGTCAGAGCTTTTTGTGGTGGGAGTGGACAAAGGATATGAAAATGCAATGGAATTGGCGGGGGCCATCGTGATGGATGTTTACAATGAAACTGGAGATTTTAAAGTAAAAGATTACTTTCTGGAAAGGCAGAGAGAGTCAGGGGAAAGGGGATAAATGGAAATCCTGTTTATAATTTTAAAGATAATCGGCATTCTCTTAGCCATTCTTTTACTGCTTGGAATTACGGTGACTGCAGTTCCGGCCCGGTATCGTATGGATATCATATCACAGGATGAAGTGAAAGGAAAAGTGGTAGTTCACTGGCTGCTTCATTTGGTGGACGTGAGAATTTATTATGTCTCAAAAGATGTTTCCTACAAACTGCGCCTCTTTGGTATCTCAATACCACTGGACAGGGAGAAAAAAGAGAAGCCGGCAAAGAAGAAAAAAGAAAGACAAGCAGAAACAGAGGAAGATTCCAACATTCCTAGGGAGAATTCAAATCAGGAAATTTTTTATGAAGAGAACGCAAATCAGGAAATTTCAGATGAGAAAAAGATAAGCCAGGAAATTTCAAAGGAAGAAAATGCAGTTGAAAAGAATCTGGAAAAAGAAGATTCGAAAGAGCAGCATTCAGAAGAAAGGGATTTGCAGGACAGCAGCGCAGAAAGGAAAAAAAGAAGAGGCAGAGGTTCCAAGCAGAAACGAAAGGAGTCTTTTCGAAATTTCAAAAATAAATGCCAGGCTGCCAGGCAGAACGTCAGACAGCGGACTGCAGATGTAAAAAATGGGACGACCACTTTAAAAGAGCAGATTGCCGACATAAAAAGTCTGATTTTGGAGGAAACTAATCAAAATGCCCTCCGGCATCTGCTGCAGGAGTTTCGATATCTTCTGGGCCGCTACGCACCGAGAAAAGTTTCTGGGTCCATACTATTTTCTATGGGAGACCCGGCCAGAACGGGCAAAGTTCTGGGAAATTTAAGTCTTTTACCTTTTTGGTCAAGATACAAAGTGATTGTGATGCCTGAATTTGAATCAGAGTCGTTTTTTGTGAAAGGACAGATTTGCATTAAAGGACATGTCCGGTTGTGGCATGTGCTGGTTTCAGGAATCCGGTTAATCAAAGATAAAAATATACGAAAACTAATAACAAGTGCAAGAAAATAACAGGAGGTATATCATGCAGGAAAATAATTTCAACACAACAGTACAGTCGCTATTTAAGGGGATGGACAGCTTTATTACAACCAAGACGGTGGTGGGAGATGCCGTGCATATTGGAGACACAATTATTCTTCCGTTAATAGAAGTTTCATTTGGCGTGGGAGCAGGAGCTTTCTGTCATGACAAAAAGAATAACGCTGCCGGAGGAATGGGCGGAAAAATTGCGCCAAGTGCAGTGCTGGTCATTCAAAATGGAACTACCAAACTGGTCAACATTAAAAATCAGGACAGCATCACAAAGATATTGGATATGGTTCCGGAGCTGGTGACCAGATTTGCAGGCAAGAAAAATAAAAAGGAGCACACGGAGGAAGAGACAGCGGCCAGAGAAGAAGCTGCGCAGGAACTGGCAGAGCAGCTGAATATTCCAAAGGATGAAGAATAGAATCCATATAGATAATTTGTGGAATTTTTTTCGGAAAGGAGCGTATATTAGTAGTAATATATGCTCCTTTTCTGGTGATAGCATGAAACGACTGATAGGTTTTATCCTGTTTTGGATTGCAGTAGGCATGGCGATTATGATTTTCCTGCCGAATGAAGTCCTGGGAATATTGATTATTTTTGTGCTGCTGTTGCTGGGATATAATTTGTTTTGCTGCTGAGAATTAAAAATATTGTGGTTATTCTGAACGGGCTGATTTTTTATTTTCGTGAGGTTTTGAATCGTTATAAAACATCAAAAAAGAAGCAGTGCATTGAATCAATGACTGCTTCCCGTTCTCTTAAATTAGGTGTAACAACTAAGCTCTTTCTACTTTTCCGCTTCTCAAGCAAGAAGTACAAACATACATCTTTTTTGATGCTCCATTTACTTTACATCTTACAGATTTGATATTGGATTTCCACATTCTGTTAGACCTTCTATGAGAATGGCTGACATTTTTTCCAAAATGAGCAGCTTTTCCACAAACACTACATTTTGCCATAATTGCACCTCCTTGCAACTTATTAAACCCATATGTTGTAGGCTCATAACAAAGCTATTCTAACAGAAATATGGTTGTATTGCAAGTAAAAAATGAATTTTTTGTAAAAAGAGAAAATATATGTTTCATTTTTCCAGAAAAACGGTTATAATATAGTTTATCTGAGGCTGCAATTGCAGCTTTCACAATTTTACAGGGCAATTGAATTTTGAATTGACAGCATAGAGGATATCTGCGGCGGCCGCGAGGCAGAAGAATGCGCACAAGCAATCAGAGTGGTGGAAGCATCCGCAGAGATAGAAAAGGATTAAACTGGAGTCAAACAGGCGTTAGCGGCCCAGGGCTTTAAGGGCGGCACCAGGGGCGACACGGAGTGGAGCCAGTGGGTACGCTCTGAAAAGGAACAGCTTGCCGCCG
>JAAWLS010000270.1 GCA_022798035.1 Lachnospiraceae bacterium
TCCTTCTCTTTCATCAGACGCTCTTTTTCTTTCTCAAAATCCACCAAATCTTCCAAAGGAAGATACACCACTGCACCTGGAATCACAAGGGAAACTGCATCTTCCCCGATTCCTGATTTATCTGCCTGTACATGAATCTCTTTGGCGTTTGCCAGCAGACGGTATGACTCTTTCATAGACTCAAAAATCTGCCTCAGTCTCTGTTCTTCTGTTACAATAAATATATTCGCTTTTCTGCTGGGGGGAACCTCCATATCAGAACGAATATTGCGCACTCCTTTTACCAAATCTTTCACATGCTCCACTGCCTCTTCTGCCTCTTCAAAATTCCACTCTTCCTTATACTCCGGCCACTGAGACAGCATAATCGTCTCTTCTTTTTCCTGAAGCGTGCAGAAGATTTCTTCTGTGACAAAAGGCATGTAGGGATGCAGCAATTTCAGAGCCTGAATCAGCACTGTTTTCAGCGTCCACATTGCCACTGCCGCAGACTCCGCATCCTCTTCTCTCTTAAAAGTCCTTGTCTTGGTAATTTCAATGTACCAGTCGCAGAATTCATCCCAGATAAAATCGTATACTTTCTGAACTGCAATACCCAGCTCAAATTTATCCATGTTTTCCGTCACATCCGCCGCCAACCTGTTGACTTTTGAAAGAATCCACTTATCCTCCAACGCAAGTTCTGACAGCGCAGGCGCCTGCTGTTCTCCATCCTCCAAATTCATCATAATGAAACGAGACGCATTCCATATTTTATTTGCAAAGTTCCGGGAAGATTCCACTCTCTCCCAATAAAAACGCATATCATTTCCCGGTGCATTTCCGGTAATCAGCGTCAGGCGCAATGCATCCGCGCCGTACTTATCAATTACTTCCAGCGGGTCGATTCCATTTCCCAGAGATTTGCTCATTTTTCTTCCCTGAGAATCGCGGATAAGCCCGTGAAACAGCACGGTGTGGAAAGGCTTTTCTCCCATCTGCTCATATCCGGAGAAAATCATTCGGATTACCCAGAAAAAAATAATATCGTACCCCGTAACCAGCACGTCGTTGGGGTAGAAATAATCTAAATCCTCCGTATTCTTTGGCCATCCCAGTGTAGAGAAGGGCCACAGCGCAGAAGAAAACCAAGTGTCTAACGTGTCCTCATCCTGTGTCATATGAGTACAGCCGCATTTCGGACATTTTCCCGGATTCTCTCTGGCTACCACAAGTTCCCCGCATTCTGCACAATAGTATGCAGGAATCCGGTGTCCCCACCAAAGCTGCCTGGATATACACCAGTCCCGAATATTATCTGTCCAGTTAAAATATATTTTCTCCATGCGCTCCGGCAGCAAAGTAATCTCACCTTTTTTTACCGCCTCCACAGCAGGCTTGATTAATTCATCCATTTTCACAAACCACTGCTGCTTTACCATAGGTTCCACTGTCGTCTTACAGCGGTCGTGGGTACCCACGTTATGGGCATGGGGCACTACCTTCACCAGAAGTCCCTGCTCTTCCAGCTCCTGCACCATCAATTTTCTGGCCTCATACCGGTCCATTCCCTCATATTTTCCGCCGTTTTTATTGACGGTCGCGTCATCATTCAGCACGTTGATTTCCGGCAGATTGTGACGCTTCCCAACTTCAAAGTCATTGGGGTCATGAGCCGGCGTAATCTTGACGCATCCCGTTCCGAATTCTTTGTCTACATAGTGGTCCGCCACCACCGGAATCTCCCGTCCCACCAGAGGAAGAATCAAGGTCTTTCCGATAATATCCTGATATCTCTCATCTTCCGGATTCACTGCAACCGCAGTATCACCCAGCAATGTCTCAGGCCTCGTGGTTGCAATCTCCACAAAGCGTCCTTCTTCTCCCTTGACCGGATAATTGATGTGCCAGAAAAATCCATCCTGCTCCTCATGCTCCACTTCCGCATCGGAGATAGAAGTCTTGCAGACCGGACACCAGTTGACAATGCGGGAGCCTTTGTAAATCAGGCCCTTTTCGTACAGTTTAATGAATACTTCCTGCACTGCCTGGGAGCATCCTTCATCCATGGTAAAGCGCTCTCTGTCCCAGTCAGCAGAAGAACCCATCTTTTTCAGCTGCTTCACAATTCTTCCGCCGTACTCCTCTTTCCATTCCCAGACCTTTTCCAGAAATCCTTCCCGGCCCAGTTCATTTTTGTCGATGCCCTGTTCCTTCAGGGAATTGATAACTCTCACTTCCGTGGAAATGGAGGCATGGTCTGTTCCCGGCTGCCACAGGGCATTGTAACCCTGCATTCTCTTATAGCGGATTAAAATATCCTGCATGGTGTTGTCCAGCGCATGTCCCATGTGAAGCTGTCCTGTGATATTCGGCGGCGGCATCACAATTGTAAAAGGCTTTTTGCTTCTGTCCACCTCTGCGTGAAAATATTTATTTTCTTCCCATTTCTGGTATAACCTGTCCTCAATGGACTTGGGATTATAAGTTTTTTCTAACTCTTTCTTCATTATTTTTCTCCTTCCTAAACGTTAAAAAGAATGCGTCGCATCAGCGACATATTTCCTCTGCATTTACGTGCGCATATTTATTTGTTCTCTTAGTAGAAAGATACTTTTGTCCCCCACTCTCGCGGGAATTTTACACTTTGACGCTTTCATGCGGCAGCTTCTTTCCTGTCAAGACAAAAACACCCTCTACCGGAATCCTCCGGTAAAGGGCGAATCATCGCGGTACCACCTTTATTCATGCTCCTGTCACAGAGCACATCTCTCTTTCCTGTAACGGGGAACAGCCGGGAAAACTTACTGAAAACCTCCTACTTTCTGTTCAGTCCTCCAGTTCAAAAGCTACCTTCCGCAGTTCTTTCTTCAGACAGTCTTTCAGCCAGCGGACTGTCCTCTCTGCCAAGAGTCTCCTGCGTACTCCTCTTTCTCATTACCTTTGCCTCTGCAATCGTTTATTCTGCCGTATTTCTGTCCATTTTAAGAGTTGAGACAGAAAATGTCAAGTAGTTTAATTCAATAATTTCAAGATATTTTCGTAAACAATTTTTTTCACTGTCTCAGGCTCCACTCCTAAGAACATATCCCGGTGCGCCAGATAAAAGGCATAGGACACAAATTGGGACAGAATGGCGCTCCACACCTGAAATGCTCCCATTTCTCCGATTACGCCTTTCTCCATCGCCATCCTCATCAATTTTTCCACCAGACGCTGGGCCAGGCCGCAGTCCTTCTTATATTTTTCCAGCTCATCCGCCAGCACGCTGCCGGTGATGGTACTATCTCTTAAAATTTTTTCCAGCATGGCAAACCCGCCGTATTTCTCATAGGAGGCCTCCAGCATATCCATGCCCCGGAAAATAATTTC
>JAAWLS010000271.1 GCA_022798035.1 Lachnospiraceae bacterium
GCACCTACATCTTGAAAATATCCCTCAACTCAGCATAAAATAGGCATTTCTAAGCAAAAAAGAACATATATTTTTACAAGGCTATGCATACATCCATACTACCAAAATAGGGGTAGACAGTGCATCTATGCAACCGGAAAAACAAAAAAGACAGTCGATGAAGCTGTCCATGACCGTCTTTTTCCCATATTTATTCAATTCCCGTTATAGCCGGACATTCCCAGAAACCCAGCAAAATTAAGGCCTTCAGGCCTTATCCTCAAAACTGCTCAGCTTCGCCGCCTGATCGGCTGCAATACAGGCATCCACAATCTCCTGAATATCTCCATTCATCACCTTATCCAGCTTATACAACGTCAGGTTGATACGATGGTCTGTGACACGCCCCTGTGGAAAATTGTAGGTCCTGATCTTCTCAGAACGGTCGCCTGTGCCAATCTGGCTTCTCCGCGCCTCCGCCTCTGCGTCGTGCTGTTTCTGGCACTCGATATCATAAAGCTTGGCGCGCAGCAGCGCAAACGCTTTCTCCTTATTCTGAAGCTGTGATTTTTCTGTCTGACTGTAAATGACAATTCCCGTGGGATAATGTGTCAGGCGCACTGCGGAATCGGTAGTATTGACGCACTGCCCGCCATTTCCGGAAGCACGCATGACGTCAATACGGATATCTTTTTCATCAATAACCACATCAACCTCCTCCGCTTCCGGCATCACTGCAACCGTAATCGTAGAAGTATGAATGCGCCCCCCGGATTCCGTCTCCGGCACCCGCTGTACCCGGTGTACGCCAGACTCATATTTCATCACAGAATAAGCCCCCTGTCCGGTTATCATAAAAGTGACATTCTTCATACCGCCGATGCCGATTTCTTCACACTCCAGAGTTTCCACTTTCCAGCGGCGGCTTTCTGCAAAATGTACATACATCCGGTAAATCTCTGCCGCAAACAGCGCCGCCTCATCACCGCCCGCGCCCGCACGGATTTCCACAATAACATTTTTATCATCGTTGGGATCTTTCGGCAAAAGCAAAATTTTTAGTCTGTTCTCCAGTTCTTCCACCTTCTGCCTGGAACCACTCAGCTCTTCCTTGGCAAGTTCACGCATTTCCTCGTCGCTCTCTTCCTCCAGCATGGCAAGCGAATCTTCAATATTCTGCTTTTCCTGTTTGTATTCCTTATATGCCTCCACAATCGGAGCAAGGTCGCTCTGCTCTTTCATCAATTTACGGAAACGGTTCGTATCATTTGCCACATCCGGCTCGCTCAACTGATTCATAATTTCTTCAAAACGGAGAAGAATATCCTCTAATTTATCAAACATATATCTCTTCCTTTCTATTTTACCGCTGGCAGATTCCCACAGACTACCCTGTTATTTCCGGCAAGATCCTTTACCACTTTCACATTCCTGTAACCGTTTTCTTCCATAAGGAAAGCCACTCTTCCGCCCTGGTCATGTCCGATTTCCAGACACAGATATCCATTGGACTTCAGATATCTGCGGCTGTCCCCGATAATTTTATGATAAAAATACATTCCGTCTTCTTTACCGTCTAACGCCTCTACCGGCTCAAAATTTCTGACCTCCGGCATCAATTTCCCGATTGCCTCCGTCGGAATATAAGGGGGATTTGCCACGATCATGTCATACGTTCCTGTAATATTCTGAAACAGATCGCTGCGCACCAGATTAATCTCCACCTGATTTTTTCTGGCATTCTCTTTTGCGACCAGAAGCGCCTGTTTTGATATATCGCTTGCCGTTCCTGTTACTTTCTTCTGTTTCATAATACTGATCATCACACACCCCGAACCAGTACACAGATCTAACACTTCCATATCTGGCTCCAGCCTTTTTAAAGCCTCTTCCACCAATGTTTCCGTATCCTGACGCGGAATCAGCACATAGGAATTTACTTTGAAATTCAGCCCCATAAATTCCTGGCTTCCAGTAATATATTGTAAAGGAACACGTTCGCAGCGTTTCTTTAACAGCAGCTCATATTCCTGAAATTTTTCCTCCTGCATCTCTTCCGCATAATGCAGATAATACCAGCTCCTGTCTATTTTAAAGATATACTCCAAAAGATACCAGGCGTCAAGCTCATGTTCCAAAATCCCGGCATTCCGCAGCATTTCTGTTCCATAGCTCCATGCCCTCTTAAACGTCATGACTCCTCTCCCTTTCTTATCGTTTCCACATAACTTCTCCAGTCAAAGACTGCCTCCACAGAAGCAATGCCAACTTCAATCATCTCCTCATCCGGCTCTCTGGTCGTCAATTTCTGCATCCACAATCCTGGTTTGCTTAGCAAATTGACCAGCCTTTGTTCACTTCTTCCTGCAAGACGGATAAACTCATAAGAAATTCCTGCGACAAGAGGAATGATCGCGATCCTGAGCAAAAGCCGCACCATCCTGGAATCTGCGCGTATAAACATCGTTGCAATAATTGAAATAATCACCACGAAAAACAGAAAACTGGTTCCGCAGCGTTTATGTTCTCTGGAACTCTTCCTTACATTTTCCACTGTCAGCTCCAGGCCGTGCTCCAGACAGTTGATGCACTTATGCTCCGCGCCGTGATACATAAATACCCGCCGGATGTCCTCCATCTGAGAAATCAGAAGAATATAAGCAAAAAATATCAGAATCCGCAACGCTCCCTCAATGAGAATCACCAAAGTCTTTGAGGAAACAAAGTTCTGGAAAATTAAAGATACGTAAAAGGGAAGTACCATAAAAATTGCTGCTGCAAGTACAACAGAGAGCGCAATTGTCAGCCCCATCTCTATATTTTCCCTCTTTTTACGCCGTTCCCCGGAAGAACACGCATCTTTGGCAGAAGTATCTTTTTTCTTATCTTCTTCCTCAAAAAAGGAAGCAGAATATGTCAGCGTGGACATACCCAGCACCATGGATTCAATAAAACTGATGATTCCACGAATAAATATCATGTTACGCAAAACCTCATTTTTACATATTCCATGATATTGCTTTTTCTCTACAATTATTTCATGATCTGGTTTGCGCACTGCCACGGCATACGTATCTTTATGCTTCATCATCACGCCCTCTATGACAGCCTGCCCGCCGATTCCGGAATAAGCCACGTTTTTCACTCCTTTATGAACAAATAAAATAGAGGATGCCGACTGAAAAGACATCCTCCCTTTGGTTGAACGTAACCCTCTTACTGATTGTTCATGCCATACTTTCTGTTGAACTTGTCAATACGTCCGCGAGCCTGAGCAGCCTTCTGCTGTCCAGTATAGAACGGATGACATTTAGAACAGATTTCAACGTGGATATCTTCCTT
>JAAWLS010000272.1 GCA_022798035.1 Lachnospiraceae bacterium
TTCGCGGGAAGCTGATAATACTCCGTATCATCCGCACTAAGCGGATAAAATGCTTGCAGAAATGTAGCTCCTTTGTATTCAATATTTCCAAACGCTGCTTTTTCAACGTAAATGTCTTTCACATTTGGTATCTCTAGAATGCTATTTTCCAACTCACTCCCAAGATGACCTGTCAGCTGAAATTCGGTTATTCCATATGGTTTTGGTGTGCTGTGGTCATAAGGGTAAGAAATATAACACTCTCCATTTGTGAATATTCCCTCTCTTGCATACTGCTCCTCATTCCACGATGCAATCCAAGTCGTTGCAACCATGAAAATAATTCCTCCAAGAGCAAGTGAAAGCGTTGTAAACCACCATCTTTTACGATTGTTTTTACTTTCCATTTGAGCTAAGACATAAGGCGTTAATATCTTGTGTTTGGCGTTAGGTCGTTCCTTTACGGACGCAACTGCATTTCTTGACGCTTCTATCGGTGAAAATTTTGACGCAATCTTAGCAGGTTTTCTTACGGAAAGCTGCACAATCAGAATGCCTAGAATACCAATAACCAAAGATATTATGCCGTAATTTTTAAATGTCCACCCATCTGGGATTAAAATATAGGAAACAATACCGCCTATCAATAACCCTATTGGAATTGACAGCACACTTAGCAACAGCCCTTCCCGACGTATCATCTGCTTTACTTGCTTCTCTGTCATACCAATGGTCTGTAATTGCCCAATCTGCTGTACACGGGTTGTAACAGAAAGATAAAAAATGCTGTATATCACGATACTGCTCGCGATAAAAAGTATGACAGAAACAAAAAAAACGGTATAAATTCTACTATTTCCACTTTGGAGAGATTGTTCAAATTTTCCATTCACATTTACATTCGGACGTTCAATCTTGTAATCCATTGCTATTTGATAAGCTATGGTCGTAAATGTAGAAGCGGGAACATCTGTAATATCATTGATTCGTACAAGTGCAGTATAAGGCAAATCTTTCATTAACGGGCTGTGTTCTGCAAATGCTTTTGACACATGGATAAAGTGTGTTCCAACAGAAATGTTCTCATTTGTATAACCACTAATGACAAAGTTTTGTGTTTCTCCATCTATATCTAAATCAATGCTTTCCCCAATGGCAGTCTCTTTGCCGAGGGCTTGCATAAACGCCTTATCTACAAGAATTTCATTATAGTTTTCCGGGTCTTTTCCTTCGATAGATACATAGTTTTCTTGACTTTTTGCATAGTTTCCATAATAAGACAGACAATATTTTATATTTTGGCTCTGAAATGTTTTCTCCAGTTCTTTATAAGGGTCACATCTTTCAATTCTGCTATCGGAAGTCATTTTTTGTATTTGTTCATTTGTTACATTCATGTACATGACATGCTGCATACGTTCTAACGTATTTTTTTCAAAAGTCTGTGTTCCAACAATAAAAAGCGAAAGAGTAGATACCAAAGTAATTGCTAACAAAATAGATAGCCCTGCAAAGAAATTCGACATTTTCTTTGCCATTAAATTGTTTTTCGCAATGCGGTAAATGGTTTTTCCATTATTGTTTTTATTCAAATTCATATTTACCACATACTTTCCATAATTTTCCGTCTTCGATGCGGATAGTGCGGTCCGCCGATTGTGCAATTTCCTCATTATGAGTAATCATAACAATCGTTTGGTGAAACATCTCGCTTGTTGTTTTCAATAAACCAATGACTTCTTGACTGGTATGACTGTCCAGATTTCCCGTTGGCTCGTCTGCCAAAATAATTGCAGGTTTTGCTGCCAGCGCTCTTGCAATAGAAACTCTTTGCTGCTGTCCGCCAGACAGTTTATGGGGTTTTCGGTTTAACTTATCCTCTAATCCCAAAGTATTTGCGATTGTAGTTAAATATTCTTTATCGACACTTCGCCCGTCCAACTCCACGGGAAGAACAATATTATCATATACTGTAAGGTTAGGCATAAGATTATAATTCTGAAAAATAAAGCCTATCTTTCTTCTCCGAAAAATAGCAAGCTCGTTTTTTCCCATGCCGCTCAATTCCTGTCCATCAACACATACACTTCCGCCGGTCGGAGTATCTAATCCACCAAGCATGTGGAGCAGCGTGCTTTTACCTGAACCCGACGTTCCTACGATTGCTGTAAAACTCCCTTGTTCAATTTCTAAGGTAATTCCGTCAAGTGCTTTTACCAATAACGGCTCTGCACCATAATGTTTTGTCAAATTCTTCGTACTTAAAATGTTCATTCATTTTCCGTTCCTTTCCTCTTGATACATTTATCATAAAGCTGAATTTTATCAATCTGGTTTCAATTTTTAAACCAAAAGTATCAATACCGAAACAATTTATTTAGGGGTACGATTTGGCAGGCATACAGAAAAATTGCTGCCTTTTCCCAAAGAGGAATGAACAGAAACATATCCGCCTTGTGAGTTTATAATGTTCCTTGTAAGATATAGTCCCAAACCTAATCCCTCATCTTTAGCTGATGATTTTTCCCTGTAAAATCTTTTAAAAATATCATTGATATGTGCAGTTTCAATTCCTTTACCTGTATCCTTGATTTTAATCACGGTATACATTTCTCCAACCTCTACGGAAATCAGGACTTTTCCATTTTCGGGAGTATATTTAATTGAATTATCCAAAATATTCTCAATTGCTTCCGCAGTCCATTTCATATCGTGATAAACTTGAATAGCAGGTCTGCACGAAACAGAAATGTCAATTCCCTTAAGTTCTGCTTTCTGCATCACACTATTTACTGCAACAGCTAATGTTTCAATAAGTCTGCTGTTTTCCATTTGAAGATTTATCATATCATTTTCAAGTCGTGAAGATTTCACAAGCACATCAAGTAAAAATTCCAATTTTTTTAATTGCTGCTTGATAACCATCACAAATTGTTTTGCTTCCTCTGAAGAAATATCTGGGTCAGAAAACATTTCGCAATACATTTGAATATTGGAAGCAGGGGTCTTAATTTGGTGTGTAAGTTCAGAAATCATTTCCTGCAACTCTTTTTTTTCATTCTGGCTCTCCGCAAGTTGAAAAGAGAAAATATCTTCTATTTTCTCTAATTCCATTATCATTTTAGAGGTAAGCGTTTCCTTATTTTGTTGTTCTTTGATGGAATGACCATGCAATATTTCTTCGGTATTCCGACACACTTCATTTGAAAAGCCAATAAATCTTCTGCGGAAATACAGATCTTTCCGGGCGTCCTCCGGCAGGGCAGCACGGATGACGGCAGGCTCTGGGCTGTTATACCGGAAGCCGGCGCCAGCACCCTTGTTGTTCTGGAG